>JAAFIA010000151.1 GCA_013298545.1 Bacteroidota bacterium
GTCGGGTTATTCGCAACCTCAATGGAACGGCTCCAGGCATGTGGTTTGAACAAGGCGGAAAAATTTTTGTTTCCATGCCCGGCGTACCGTTTGAAATGATGTCGATGATGGAACACGGTGTTCTGCCTTTGCTGCGCGAAAAATTAAAGCTGCCATTTATTTATCACAAAACAATACTTACGCAAGGCGTTGGCGAATCGATACTGGCCGAGAAAATTGAAGCTTGGGAAGATAGTCTTGCCGCCTTACAGATTAAATTGGCATACCTACCATCAACCGGAATGGTTAGGCTTCGTTTATCCAGTTCGGGGCACGATGAAGCTGTTGTGAAGCATCATGTTCATCAGAAAGTTGCAGAAGTCTTGCCATTAATTGGTACACATATTTTTGGTTACGACGATGATACGTTGGAGCAAGTGCTTGGCCATTTGTTGCTCGAACAGCGCGCCACCATTTCTACTGCAGAAAGTTGTACAGGTGGCTATTTGGCTCATCGTATCACCAGTGTTGCAGGTTCTTCGGCTTATTTTCTAGGAAGTATTGTTAGTTATGCGAATGAAGTAAAAACAACAGAGTTGGGCGTACCCGCAGATTTGATTGCGAAACACGGTGCTGTTAGCGAAGAGGTTGTTTCGGTGATGGCGAAAAATTGCCGCGAAAAATTTCAGACAACGTATGCCATTGCCATTTCAGGCATTGCTGGGCCTGGTGGCGGTTCGGAAGAGAAACCGGTTGGAACAATTTTTATGGCGGTGGCAAGTGCAACTGAAATACGCACCCACAAAGTACAATACGGCGGAAACCGAGAACGCAACATTCAGTACGCTGCCTTGAGTGCGCTGTTTTTGCTGCGGAAAATGATCTTGAATCTGGAATAAAATTTTCGATCAGCGATGCCCCCAATGGCCGGTGTGTTCCAGAAACGTTTGTCCACATTTTTCAGCTAAAGCAAATTCTTCTTCGAGCGAAATTTCGGCTGTTTTTAACTGCTCTGCCACCGTTCTGAAATAGGTTTCGATTGATGCAGGTGTTGTTACTAACATTTTACCGCCCAATTTTCCTGAGGTGTACCGATGCGGAATGCCTTTGGGAATAAGTACAAAATCATTTGTCTGCGCATGAATCTCCTTGCCATCGCAAACAAAAAAATAATCGCCATCCAATACCCAGAACGATTCACATCCATGCGGATGCACATGCAAGGCTGGTCCCATTTCGGGGAGATGGGTCATGTGAATAATTGAGTATAAGCCATCCGCTTGTACTAACGTGGTTTTAAAAACCATTTTCGTAGATCGAAAGAAAATCGTTTCGCCCTCTTGTTCTTGCAAATACATGGCTAGAGAATTAATCAAGTGCAAAATTTACCGCCGCTTCGGCATGTAAAAACGTAGTGTCGAAAACAGGCAACGAAGTATGTTCAGGCTTGATCAGCAACGGAATTTCGGTGCAGCCCAAAATGGTTCCTGCTGCACCTTGCGCTACGAGTTTGTCGATGATTTCCAAATAACGATCACGTGTTTCTGGACGAAAATTATTTTTGGCCAGTTCGCTGTGAATGGTTGTGTGAATGAAGGCACGATCTGTTTCATCGGGAACCAATACCTCAATTCCATGTGCCTGCATGCGCGACGAAATAAACGTGCCTTCCATGGTGAATTTTGTTCCTAATAAGGCCACTTTTTTCAATCCTTTTTGCTGAATTGCTTTAGCCGTTACATCGCCAATATGAATGAGTGGTAATTTGGTTTTTTGCTGAATGGTATCGGCAAACATGTGCATGGTATTGGCACCCAAGAGCACACAATTCGCCCCGCCCGCCTCCAACGCACACACGCCCTCACTCAAAATGCCCAACATCGTTTCCATATCGCCGCTATCCCGCGCCGCGCTCGCCCGCCCATAATCAATCGAATACACAATGCATTGCGACGAAGCCACTCCGCCCAAACGCGCATTCGTCAGTTCATTGAAATAACGGTAATACTCAACCGTCGAGACCCAACTCGTGCCGCCAATTAATCCAATAGTTTTCATACCACAAAATTGCACATAAGCCCCGTGCCATTTTTAATTGTGCATAAAAAAAGATAGGTCTCACATGCGTAGAATACCTATATAATTGTTGTAAGCGGAGCACGTTTTTTTAAACGCAAAAAGTGCAGCGTTTTTTAACCGCAAAGAGCGCAAAGGTTTTTTTACCGCAAAGGACGCAAAGGAATATTAACCGCAAAGAGTGCAGCGTTTTTTAACCGCAAAGAGCGCAAAGTTTTTTTTTACCGCAAAGGACGCAAAGGTTTTTTTACCGCAAAGGACGCAAAGGAATATTAACCGCAAAGAGTACAGCGTTTTTTAACCGCAAAGAGCGCAAAGGCTTTTTTACCGCAAAGGACGCAAAGGAATATTAACCGCAA
>JAAFIA010000152.1 GCA_013298545.1 Bacteroidota bacterium
TCAATGCTGTAACAGTAACCAGTGGAACACAAGGAAATGGGGCGCTATCAGCAATGGGTGGAACAGCAGGAGCAGGTGGATTTGGTAATGCGCCTTCTGGAACAGGATCGGGTGGGGCAGGTTGGTTATCTGCCGGACAAAATTCAACGTATGGCACAGGCTGTACAGGTGGTGCATCATGGCCAACATTTATTGGGGGCAATGGCTCGAGTACGTTTGGTGGAAGTGGCCAAGGAGATGGCGGTTTTGGCGGCGGTGGCGGCGCGGTGTGTGGCAATGGCGGCGGCGGTGGCTATTCTGGCGGCGGTGGCGGCGAAGGCTCTTCGTGCCGTGCGGGCGGCGGCGGCGGCGGTTCATTCAATGGCGGTACAAACCAAACAAATAATGGTGGTGTAAGAACTGGAAATGGATTAGTTACCATTACAGCAACACCCAATGGATCATTCAACGTTACAGCAACTTTTTCTCCAAACGATTCTGTTTGCGCAGGAACATCTGTAACTGTCTCTGGCGGCAATGCCGTTTCGTATGTTTGGAACAACAGCATTGTCAATAACACACCCTTTACAGCAAACAATTCCATGAGTTTACAAGTCATTGGAACAAATGCACAAGGCTGTATCGATACCAGTAATTTTAGTTTACATGTATTTGCTTTACCAACAGTAACCAGCTCCATTGCACCAAACGATTCGGTTTGTGCAGGAACATCCGTTACGCTTAGTGGAAATGGCGCAAGCACATACTCGTGGACTGGAAACGTTACCAATGCAGTAAGTTTTGTTCCTGCATCAAGTGCTACATACACCGTTACAGGAACAGATGCCAATGGCTGCACCGCTTCAAGCACACAAGCAGTTCAAGTAAACCCTGCGCCAGCCGTTAGTTATATGGTTATGCCCAATGATTCTGTTTGTGTTGGAGAAAGCGTTACGCTCAGCGGATCAGGCGCGCAAGCGTATGTTTGGACTGGAAATGTAACAAATAATGTTGCATTTACACCAACCGCAACCGCAACGTATAACGTGTCTGGCACAGACGCAACCGGTTGCACAGGAACAGCAAGTGTTGAAGTTGTGGTCAATGCACTTCCAGTTGTTACGGTCAATCTCCCAACAACTATTTTCTGTCTTGCTGATGCGCCTTATGTACTTTCTGGCGAATCGCCGGTGGGTGGAACTTGGAGCGGAACAGGCGTTAGCGGATCAATATTTACGCCTTCTGTTGCAGGTGTAGGAGCACATTGGATTATTTATTCCTACACCGATAACAATGGCTGCGAAGCAACGGATTCTGTTGCAATCAACGTAGATATTTGCCAAGGATTAACTAGCCATACACCAAACGATTTAATTCAGTACTGGCCAAATCCAACTACGGGAACGCTGTTTGTGCAATGGCAAAAAGAAACACAAGTATCGCGCATTGATGTGTGTGATGTAACCGGACGTATTGTTCAAACCATAACTGTTCAAAATAGTAACCGTGCCGAACTTAATCTGGCAACATTGCCAACAGGTATGTACCAAATCCGTGTAACATCCGATGGTGGCATGCAAACCTACCGCGTTGTAAAGAATTAAGATTAACAATGATTTCAATCAACAGGCTGTTCAATTTATGGGCAGCCTGTTTTGTTTGTCAAGATTTAACAGATTCTACGTCCATAGCATCGACCAACGGCAAAATAGCCCTATCTTTGCTACATGAAACAACGCCTGTTTGCAACCCTGTTTTTTCTCGCTCTTTTTGCGATGGATCTCAGTGCACAATGCGCCATGTGTCGTGCTAATGTGCAGACTGACAATGCACACGGAGGAACAATCGGAGCCGGAATTAATAATGGTATTTTATACTTGATGGCTGTTCCGTATCTGCTTTTGTTTCTTTTCTTCCGCAAAAAAATTATCGTCTTCCTGCGCGAATTGCGTGGGCTATGGAAATAAAAAAAAGCGATCTATCTGGATCGCTTTTTTTATGCCATTTATAGAAGCCAAAAGAGAAAAACTCCTCTGCGTTTACAACGCGATTCATGATTTGTGGCTAACTCGCGTTGCAAACGCGATTCTCGGAAGTCCTCGTTGCAAACGAGGGCTAGCGTGTTGCAAATCAAGTGTGTCCGAAAAGAGAAAAACTCCTCAGTGTTTGCAACGCGGAGGTATGAGAGTCGCGTTTGCAACGCGATTCATAAATTGTGGCTAACTCGCGTTATTAGCTCTAGACTAACGATTCCCGAAAGTCCTCGTTTCATTCCGTCCCGAAATTTCGCATGCGCGTTAAGTTAAAAAGCTCTATTCACAGTATAGGTCTGAAAACGAAAGCTATAATTCAAAAAAGAGACTTCCCAATAGCATAACTATGCAGTGCAAACAAACATAAAAATGCACAAGG
>JAAFIA010000153.1 GCA_013298545.1 Bacteroidota bacterium
ATCGGCAACATCGCCCGGAACTGCGTTTGAAACAAATACAACCAAATTATCAATGCGCGCCAACGATTTTCCTTCAGCAGCAGCAGCGGTAATCTCTACGTTCTCGAAAATTGGATACGGTTTTCTTGCCATGACGCAAAGGTAATACCAATTAGACTTCAAGGTTGCATCGGTTACCGCATCAAAAGTTTAACGCCAGTTTCACCTATTTTTTTATCTTGCTGCTATGAATCAAGCCACGACACCTGCTACCACATCCGATTTCAAACGATTCTTCTTGCGTATTTGGTTGCCCAACATCATCATCACCAGTATTTTATTGATTTTATTGTTGTGGTGTTGGTCGAAATACACCAACATCACGGCCAATCGCAATACGTTTTTGGTCAATCTCTCAACGTTGGTTGCCGCGGCTGTTCATACCACATTGGTGCTCATTTTTTGCATCCGTAGGCTTTCCATGAAACACTACCGCAAATCCATGTTCCTCTTGACACACACCATTGCTTCGGGTGTGATGACGTATTACCTGTTTTTAGTTTTGTCTGTATTTGGCTGGGTATTTATCATTCGTGGAAATGGTTAGGTTTCCTTTGGCCTGATTATGCCCATTGGAAGGCTTTGCGTATCTTTGTAACATCTTTATCAAGACCGTTCAACAATGACTATCGTGGCCGAAAAAATTTCCCGTTCTGAAGAATTAATTGCACTTGAAGATCAATTTGGTGCACACAATTATCACCCCTTACCTGTTGTGCTCGATCGTGGCGAAGGTGTTTTTGTTTGGGATGTTGACGGAAAACGCTATTACGATTTTTTATCGGCATACTCTGCCGTTAATCAAGGCCATTGCCATCCGAAAATTATTTCGGCTTTGGTGGAGCAAGCATCAAAACTGACACTCACATCGCGCGCATTCCATAACGATTGTTTAGGCGAGTACGAAAAGTATGTAACATCCTATTTCGGCTACAATAAAGTATTGCCCATGAATACGGGCGTTGAAGCGGTTGAAACAGCGGTAAAACTCGCTCGTCGTTGGGGCTATCGGGTAAAAGGCATTCCTGATAATCAAGCAAAAATTGTTTTTGTAGAAGGAAATTTTCACGGACGTACCATTTCGGCAATTTCGGCATCAACCGATCCCGATAGTTATGGCGGATTTGGTCCATACGTTCCGGGGTATGTCATTGTTCCGTTTAATGATCTTGCTGCACTCGATCAAGCCTTATCTGATCCGCATGTTGCTGGTTTTGTTTTTGAACCCATGCAAGGCGAAGCGGGTGTGCTCGTTCCATCAGATGGTTACTTGACCGAAGTGCGCAATTTATGCAACAAGCATCGTGTCTTGATGATTGCCGATGAAGTGCAAACAGGTTTAGCGCGTACCGGAAAAATGTTGGCTTGCGATCACGAAAATGTACGTCCCGATGTTTTAATTCTTGGCAAAGCCTTATCTGGCGGTGTGTTGCCCGTTTCGGCAGTATTGGCCGACGATGAAATTATGCTCACGATTAAACCGGGCGAACATGGTTCTACTTATGGTGGAAATCCATTGGCGTGTAAAGTGGCCATTGCTGCGTTGCAGGTATTGAAAGAGGAGAAAATGGCAGAAAATGCCGCACGTCTTGGCGAAATTTTACGGCGTGAATTAAAAGCCATCAACAATTCGCGTGTAACGATGGTGCGCGGTAAAGGGTTGCTCAATGCCATTGTGATTGAACCGCGCAACGGCACAACGGCTTGGGATGTGTGCATGCTTTTAAAAGAAAATGGTTTACTCGCCAAACCAACACACGGCGATATTATTCGATTTGCACCTCCGTTGTGCATGACCGAAACACAATTGCTGGAATGTGTGGCCATCATCCGCGATACCTTACAAGCGTTTGAATGAAACTTGACTGGAAAACTTTTTTTCTAGTTGCCGGACTCGCCAATTTTTCGGGTTCTCTTTTCGCGATTTTATTTCCTAATTTTTTTCTTTCGCAGCAATTTACCGAACTGTTTGTGCAAGATTCCGTTTTTATGCTCATGCATTATACGTTTTGGAGTTTTGTATTTGTAATGGGAATCGGGTGTGTGTTGCTTTGGAAAAATCAAATTGAAAATCGGGGCATTGCGTTGTTGGGTGGTTTAGGGAAAGGATCGGCAGTAGTGTGTTGGGCGATTTGGAGTATGCAGTATCAAGCGGGGTGGATTTTGTGGGGGGGAATGGTCTGGGATGGTGTGCTTGGTTTACTCTTTCTCTATTGGTACTTTCGCATTTCAAACAAATCGTAATTTTTACGCATCAACCCATTCAAAAAAAGATGAATCAAGCACCAAAAACCTCCGGCGTTCGCTATG
>JAAFIA010000154.1 GCA_013298545.1 Bacteroidota bacterium
AAGTGATGATGGCGGCATTGTTTTTCAGCAATTCAGCCAGCAAGACTTGGGTAATGGTAATCTGACTGTGATCCAAAATCACGACACAAATATCTTCGATCGGGACGGTGGCCGTGGCTTCTTTTTTGAAGAATGCGGGCAAGGTATCGTTTTTCTCTACTTCGGGCAAACGCAACACCAATTGCCCTTGTTGGTAGGACAAGTAGCTGGGATTGCCGAAATAAAGGGTGCGTTTGATCATGGCTTAGTTATTCATTTACTAATGAAATACGCCCCAAGCGATCTATATTAACTTTTACTCCGGTCATAGATGATTTACTCGCTTGAACACAACGCATTACTTTCTTGTCAAACAAACTTTCCTTGGGCTCAGTTTCATATTGCTGGTTGAACCAATAATTCCCTGCGGTTAATTTCCTGAGTCGGAATAAATATGGAGCAATCGATGAGTAGTCGTATCGACTAATCGAATCTATTAATTCTTTTTTATCCATACCAAAAACAAACATATCGTTTGCTTGCATACTAGTTTCTAAAATCAAATTAGCAGCTGGCAATTTCTCCAAGAATTTTTCCTTGTCTTCAAATGCATTTGATTGACCTATTCTCTCCCAAAGTTCATTGGTATTTTTAATAATTGCTGGCAAGCCATACATTTTGCGTTGTACAGCATGCCAATAAGTAACCACATGTTCGTGCAGGTTGTTTTCTTTATCGCGATAGAGTGCTATGTGATGGTTACTACCAGGTTTCACAAAGCCGATTGATTGCTGTTTTTCGTTGTACCAAACTGGCTCAACAGCTTCTAGTCCCGTAAATAAACGAACACGTTTTATGGTAACATGTTTTTCTTTATTGAGCCAAACCGGATTATTGACTTTATCGCCAAATGCTTTTTTAGGGTCGTTGCCATTTTTTTCTAAGTGTGCTTTTACGGCATCGCGTACACCTTTGTCAACAATCCATTTTACATCTTCTAGTTTGAAATTTCCGGAGAGTTCGTAAGATAAAACATACTGTTTGGGATTGACTTCAACATGAGTAAGTTGCTTGGTCTTTTTCTTTTCGTCTAGCCAGATGGGTTCAAGAAATGCCTTTGCCGGATCGTTGTTGTATTTTTTCAGTCGATCTTGTACTAATTTTTTATGCTTTTGATCATTAATCAAATGTGCAAGTTCAAATTTCTTATTGAGTTTGTATCGCGAAGGAATTGTAATACAACCATAAACACTTTCTTCGTGCAAAGGGCCGCGGGGCACAAGTAAATCTTTTTGAATGGCTTTTCGTTTTCCGTTTTTTGCAATAAATCGTTTAGCGCGATTGGCTAATTTTTTGCCTTGCTTGTATGAAATGAAAATACGTTGTGCTTGTTCATTAATTTCTTTCGTTGAAAATTTTCTGGCTTTTTCAATAACCGTTTTCATGTCAGCATCATCATGCTCTTTCAATGCAGCATTTGAGTTTTTATCTAATGAATTAGAAACAAGCTGATTTAAATTATTAAGTCGTTTAATAATTGACTGATTGGTGCAGGCAATGGTTAAGGCATCAATAGCATGATGGCGGTGATCATCGCGCTTAGACCAATCTTTGATAATTTCTTTTTGTTCTTGACGGCCATCGGCATGATAAATGGTTTTCATTTCAGTTTGCCCCGCTTCTCGATAACGTGGCAGTTGCAGATTTTCTAAAATTTCGTTCCAGCCCCATTTTTCGCGCAAATAATCGGTAACACCGCCACTCGTCAAGTAAACGTTTCGGCATATTTTCCGCAAATGTTGCGCAGCTGTTTTGGTAATGTATTGCGTTTGGCGCAATTGCCGATCAATAAAGTCTTTTGGAATGTCTTCAGCCGCTGTTAAAAGTCGATCACGCTTGGTTTTACTGATCTTCTTGCTTTTGTATGCACGTTCTATAAGTTCTAGGTATTGTGCAAAATCGTCAGGGCGGCCCTTCATGTAATCAAAACCAGTTTGTTGATTCTTCGCACCTTCGCCGCTGTTGAATTTTCTTGGGCAAATGGTTTTATTCGCAAAGCTATCGTCAAACAAACGTGATTTTGGAATGATGTGTTCGATATCGTATAGCCCACTAAAGAGTTCAGCAAGCGAAATAACTTTATTGGGTTCGTATGGCGACACACCTTCAAATTCTTGCCATAAACGATAGCGTTCTATATCGCGTTTTGAAACAGGTCGTTTCGGAAAATCAGAAGATTCAAATAGTTCCTTTCTAATTTTATCGTAGA
>JAAFIA010000016.1 GCA_013298545.1 Bacteroidota bacterium
ATTATGACAGGTGGCGATATGTGGTGGGATCTCACAAACGCACAATACGAAGTCCCTAAGGGCGGAGGTGCGCACTCCATTTTTGCGGGTGCACTCTGGATCGGCGGACTTGATGCGGGTGGACAGCTTAAAGTTGCTGCCATGACGTATCGTCAAACAGGTAATGACTTCTGGCCAGGACCACTCGATACAACAACCGTATCTATTGATGGATCTGTTTGTACACAGTACGACAAGCACTTCAAAATTACACGTCAAGAAGTAGCCGATTGGGTTTCTGGTGCAAATGCAACAATGCCACTTTCAGTGCTCAACTGGCCTGGTAACGGCGACCAATCACTCGGTCAAGGACGCTACCTCGCTCCTTTTGTCGATGTTGATGGTGATGGTGTTTACAATCCATTTGCAGGTGATTATCCTGCTTATGATTTGACAGGTACACTCGGATGTTCTAAATTCCAGTTGTTCGGTGACCAAACACTCTGGTGGGTGTTCAACGATAAAGGAAACGTACACTCTGAATCGGGTGCTGCCGCTATCGGTCTTGAAATTCAAGCGCAAGCGTTTGCTTTTGCTACAAACGACGAGATCAACAACATGACTTTCTATACCTACAAAGTCATCAACCGTTCAACGGTTGGTTTGAATGATACATACATCGGACAATGGACTGATTCTGACCTTGGCGATGCTTTTGATGATTATGTTGGTTGCGACGTCAAACGTGGTTTAGGTTATACCTACAACGGTCGTGCTAACGATGGTGGTAATGCTGTGCCTTCTCCAGGAACGTATGGTGCTAATCCTCCGGCATTGGGTATGGACTTCTTCGAAGGACCATTGGCTGATCCAGGTGATGGTATTGACAATGACCGTGATTCAACTACAGACGAACCTAACGAACAAATCATCATGTCGAAGTTCGTTTATTATGACAACAACTTTACTGTTCGTGGTAACCCTGAAAACGCTACCCATTTCTACAATTACCTTACCGGTTTCTGGAAAGACGGATCGCCACTTACTTATGGTGGTAATGCTTATGGCGGATCTACGCCTTGCGATTTCATGTTCCCTGGTGATTCCGATCCTTATGGTTGGGGCACTAACGGTATTCCTCAGGCTTTCTGGGATGAGGTTACTGCTGGCAACACCTACAACGACCGTCGTATTTTCCAATCAGCAGGTCCTATTACCCTTCAACCAGGTGCTGTAAACTACATTACCGTTGGTGCTGTTTGGGCACGTGCAAGTAACGGTGGCCCTACAGCTTCTGTAGATCTGTTGCGTACTGTTGATGATAAAGCACAAAGCTTGTTCAACAACTGTTTCCGCACACTCGATGGCCCAGATGCGCCAGATGTTACGATTCAAGAATTGGATAAAGAATTGGTTATTTATTTCACCAATGCTCCAAACTCAAACAACTACCTCGAAGGTTATGAAGCAACAGATCCAAACATCGTTTACCAAAACGTTGATGCTACATACAACTTCGAAGGATACCAACTCTTCCAATTAGCCAATGCTTCTGTTTCTGCATCTGATGTTTATGATCCAGACAAAGCCCGTTTGGTTGCACAATGCGACTTGCGTAATGGTGTTGCACAATTGGTAAACCTCGACTTCGATCAGTCGTTAAACACAACCGTTCCAACAGACATGACCATCGATGCAAACGACAATGGTATTTCACATTCGTTTAGCCTCAAAGAAGATGCGTTTGCTACCGGAAACCGTCAGATGGTTAACCATAAAACGTATTATTACCTTGCACTTGCTTATGCATACAACAACTATATTCCGTATGCACCAGTAACGTACGACCCCCTTAACCCGCTTGTTCCTTCAAACATCGGACAAAAATTCCCTTACAAAGCAGGTCGTCGTAATATCAAAGTTGCTGCTGGTATTCCACACATCACCAGCCCTGAAGCAAGCGGAACAAACCAACAATCGTCTTACGGCATGGGTCCCAAAATTACCCGTGTTGAAGGAACTGGAACAGGTACAAACGTCATTGATCTCACAGAAGGATCACTCAATGCGATTATGGCTGCAACAACCGTTAACAATGGTGGAAATAGTCGTGTTGACGAAATCACCTACGAAAATGGCCGTGGCCCAGTTAACGTTAAAGTTGTTGATCCACTCAATGTTCCAGAAGGCGACTTCCAAATTGCATTGACTGGTAATCCTTACAACGCTTATACCGTTAGCGCAAACACAACTTGGGTGTTGACACAAACTTCACCTCAATCGCGTAGCTGGTCTTCTGAACGTTCTATTCAGGTGCTCAATGAACAAATTATTCCAGAACTCGGTCTTTCTGTTTCCATCACACAGATTGGTTATCCTGGTGTTCTGAATAATCCTGACAAAAACGGTTATTTAGAATCAACATTACAGTTTGCAGATCCTACCAAAGACTGGCTCTCTGGTGTTTCTGACGACGATAGCAATTCAGAATCTAACTGGTTGCGCGCTGGAACAGTAGCAGCATCTGGCTCTGGCCCATGCGATGCTGCATTCAACGACTACAAAGCTGGTGGCGATTTCATCGACCCAGATGGCGAATTTGAAAAACTCATTTCAGGAACATGGGGGCCTTATCGCCTTTGCTCTAGAACAACAAGTTCAAGTGTAGTTTGCTACTCAACTGGTCCAGCTTGGGACAACGCGCCTTCACAGGCTGCAAACAGCATGAACAATTTGGCAAACGTGGATATCGTTCTTACCAACGATAAATCAAAATGGACACGTTGTATTGTTCTTGAAACTGGTCCAAATGCGACCTTGAACCAATCAAGCCGTGCTCCATTCTTACTGCGTGCTTCGCCATCTGTTGACAAAGAAGGCAACGTTAACCAAAGCTACGATTATCCAAATGGCATGAGTTGGTTCCCTGGTTATGCAATCAATGTTGAAACCGGAGAACGCCTCAATATGGCTTTCGGCGAAAACTCAGCTTTAGCTGCTGAACGTGGTCGCGATATGAAATGGAATCCAACAGCTAACGAACGTACTCAATTCTTTGAGCCGCTCTTTGGTGGTATGCACTATGTTTATGTTTTCGGACACAATGGTAATGCCCGTTATGGAGCAACACCAGCCGATCTAGCCAACAAACTGAAAGACGTTCCAGCTTATGATGAATGCAAAGTCATTGCTGATATCATGAATTCTTCTTCTGCTGCAACAGAACGTGGCGAAATTTTCCGCGATGCGATGTGGGTCAACATTCCAATGCTTGATGAAGAATTTACAAACTGGAATTTTGACTATGCTGGAGGATCTGTTTTCCCAACAGATGCTAAAATCCGTTTGCGTGTTGCTAAACCTTACGAGCGATTCTACACAGGTGTAGCTGGTGGTTCTCCAACACCTTTAGCAACTGACTCCGCTGCTGCTCCACAAAACGCAAACAACCCGATGTATAAATTCAATACGAGCGATTTGCGTGTATTGACAAACAACAACGAGTCAGCTGTGAATGCACTCGATCTGATCAACGTAGTTCCCAACCCGTACTACGCATACTCAGGTTATGAGAAGAATCAATTCGACAACCGCATCAAGTTTACCAACCTTCCTGAGAAATGCACCATTCGCATTTACACCGTAAGCGGTACGCAAGTGCGTAAGTACACGAAAGATTCACCAATCACGTCACTTGACTGGGATTTGAAAAATCAGGCCGGTATTCCTGTTGCGAGCGGTCTTTACATCATTCACGTTGATGTACCAGGCGTAGGAGAGAAAATTCTCAAATGGTTTGGTGTCATGCGTCCAATCGATTTGGACTCTTACTAAACCCGATTAGCGCACGAAGATTACCAATGCAACCTTTACACGAAACAGTATTATGAAAACACAGCATAAATTTCTGACACTCGCCCTCACAGCAGGAATGCTCGCGGGTGCATCTCTCCCGATGCTGGCAGGCAATGAAGACCGTACCGGACAAGCTGGTGCTTCCGAATTGCTTATCAACCCTTGGGCGCGTAGCTCAGGATGGGCAGGAGCAAACGGTTCTACTGCTCGCGGACTCGAAGCCATGTACCTCAACGTTGCAGGTACTGCTCATACCAAGCGTACCGAACTTCTGTTCAGCCATACCAATTGGCTTGGCGGCACAGGAATTACCATCAACTCGTTTGGTTTTACACAACGCGTTGGCGAAACTGGAGCTATTGGCCTTGGCGTGATGTCTATGGACTTCGGTGATATTCCAATCACAACAGTTGATCTTCCTGAAGGTGGTATCGGAACATTTTCTCCGAAATTCACCAACATCGGAATCTCGTATGCAAAAGGATTCTCTGAAAATATCTTTGGTGGTATGACCCTCAAAGTAATTTCTGAATCTATTGCCGACGTCGCTGCTCGTGGCGTTGCGCTTGATGCAGGTATCCAATACGTAACCGGTAAATACGAAAACGTACACTTTGGTTTATCGTTGAAAAACGTAGGACCGCGTATGCGTTTTAGTGGTGATGGTTTGACCTTCCGTGGCAACGCGCCTCAAGGCAATTACTCACTCACTGTTGCACAACGTTCTGCAGATTTCGATTTGCCTACATTGATCAACATCGGTGGCGCTTATGATTTCTATTTTGCAAAAGATAGCGCGTCGTTGAAAAATCATCGCGTTACGATTGCTGGTAATTTCGTTTCCAATTCATTCACCAACGACCAGTTTTTAGTTGGTGTGGAATATGCATGGCGCTCCATGGTTATGGTGCGTGCTGGTTACGATTACCAACAAGGTATCACCAACGCCGATGAACGCACGACAGCCTTTACAGGACCAACTGCTGGTGTTTCGATCGAACTTCCTTTTGGCGAAAAGAAATCTACTTTTGCTGTTGATTACTCGTACCGCGCTACAAACCCATTCAATGGTGTTCATAGCTTTGGTGCACGTATCAACCTCTAAGGTACTTGCCTAATAGGAATAAATTAATAACTTTGCTTAAACAAGAGAGTCCCGGTTTTGCCGGGATTCTCTTTCTGTTTTAAGTTACACATCTCCATTTTACTACCATGAGTCAAGTTACCTATGTTACTGAAGAAGGATTGAAGAAACTCAAAGAAGAGTTGCACTTCCTGAAAACGAAAGAACGTTCAAGCATCTCCAAGCAAATTGCCGAAGCACGCGACAAAGGCGACCTGTCTGAAAATGCCGAATACGATGCCGCAAAAGAAGCACAAGGTTTGCTCGAACTCAAGATCTCGAAACTCGAAGAAGTTGTTAGTACGGCTCGTATTGTGGACGAAACACAGATGGATATTTCCAAGGTTATGATTTTGACTAAAGTAACCATCAAGAATGTCAAGAATAACCAAAAAATGACTTATCAGTTGGTTCCTGAAAACGAAGCCGATCTGAAAGCCGCTAAAATTTCCATCAATTCACCCATTGCCAAAGGATTAATGGGCAAAAAAGTAGGCGAACTAGTTGATGTTATTGTTCCTTCCGGTATTGTAAAATTTGAAATCATCGAAATTTCGCGCTAATGCCAAGCATCTTTTCTCGCATTGTTACGGGCGAAATCCCTTCGCATAAAGTCGCGGAAACAGCCAATTGCATGGCTTTTTTAGATGTTTTTCCCTTGGTCGAAGGACATGTGCTTGTGATCCCTAAAAAAGAAGTCGATCACCTCTTTGATCTTGATGAAGAAACCTACATCGAATTACAACTTTTTGCACGTCGTGTAGGCAAAGCTGTCCGCAATGCCATTCCGTGCAAGCGTGTGGGTGTCGCTGTAATCGGATTGGAAGTGCCACATGCGCACATCCATCTTGTACCGATGAATCAAATTGGCGACATTAATTTCACCCGCGAAAAAATGAAACCAACGCCATCCGAATTGACGCAAGTGGCACAACGCATCAGCGAAGCATTTTTAGCTTTGGGATAATTCAGGAATTTTTTTTTTATGAAAATCGAAACCGCTAACTTTTTGATGGCGGTTTTTATTTTTTATACACCACGACTTTCTTAACGATTGCATGTAAATTTGAAATGCAAAAGAAGTAAATAACAATACTGCTATAAGCCATCAAAAAGTGCAAAACTATTTTAGATTTATTGTCTTAATCAGCTTCGTATGTGCATTCCTTTCATGCGATAACAATGCGCAATCAACCTTCTCAAAAACACAACATGCCAACGATTCAGTAACGATTCAGGCTGGAGAAAAATGGTTGAAAGAAAATATCGAAAACTTTTTTAATCACGACGACCAATTCGCAAAAGGCTTTGCGTTCTTGTGTACCAAGCCATATACCGAATTTAAAACAGATGCCATAAATGTCGATCTCGACGGCGGCATGACCGAAGCAGAGTTGAAATCAAAATGGGGGAGAAGGTATTCGCAGTATGCCGGAATTGGAGACGGATTCATGATTGCCGGAACAGACTTCGGAAAGATAGAAGTAACGAAATGTGAATTTAAGAACATCACAGAAATGGGTTATTTCCTTTACGACGTTTTACTAGTTGATAAAACATATAATTCCAAATTCACCCGACAAGTAGTATTGGTCAAAAATGGCGATGCTTTTTTAATTGACGATGTGCTTGAAATTGAAAATAAATTTGAACAAGAAAAATGAAGCATGTAATATTTCGATTCATTATACTTGGCGTGAGCATCGCATTTACCCATTGCTCGCCGCCCCAACCGCAAGCATTCAAGCCCAAGGAAGTGTACAAATCAGATGATTTGATCATTACACAACTTACCGAAAATTCGTTTGAGCATACCTCGTTTAAGCAAACCGATGATTTTGGCTACGTTCCTTGCAATGGTCTTGTTGTGAGAAATGGAAACGAAACAATTGTCTTCGATACACCCACGAAAGACAAAAGCGCAAACGAATTAATTTACTGGATCAACATCGCGCTTCATTGCAAGATCAATGCAGTTATTCCAACCCATTTTCACGACGATTGTTTAGGCGGATTGAACGCATTTCATGCACACGCCATTCCGTCGTATGCGAATGTCAAAACCATTGAACTGGCTAAAGAAAACAAGATGACCGTTCCACAAAACAGTTTTAGCGATTCATTGATTTTAAGCGTTGGCAACGAAACCATTCGCGCTAAATTTTTTGGCGAAGGACACACCAAAGACAATGTGGTAGGCTATTTTCCAAGTGAGCAGGTGATGTTTGGCGGCTGTTTGTTGAAAACAATAGATGCGAGCAAAGGTTATTTAGGCGATGCCAACGTGGCTGCTTGGTCAAGCACGGTTGAACGCGTTAAAAAAGAACATCCCGATGTGAAAATCATTGTTCCCGGACACGGCCCTTATGGAGATCGTAAATTATTGGATTATACGATTGATTTGTTTCGGAAGTGAGTGTAATTTTTAGAAGATAATTGTTTTTGTGCGATTAAAAAAATGTATTAATTTTCACATTGATGAAGTAAAAGAGGATTGTTAATAGTTGTATAGTAATATAAAATCGCTTAATAAAATCGAAAAGTATTAGCCAAATAATCTAAGGTTATGAAAATTACAGCAATAGGCCTTCGAAATGTTCGAGGATTTCAAGAAATGGCTTTGACTAAAATGTCAGAAGGAATAAACGTTTTTATAGGTGCCAATAATGCTGGTAAGTCAACATTGTTGAATGCAGTTTTCTTAATGCAACGGGAAGTGTTGACCAAATCAGATATTACGATTGGAAGTGCAGAAGGGTTTGTTGAATTATTATATTCAGGGGTGCATACGGTTTCAGTTTTTTCTGTGCTTCGTTATGAGGGAGTATTATTTAATCTTGGGATTAAGGATAAAGCTAGTTTTAAAGACAAAAATGAAAGAATGTATCAAGAGTCTACTTTTAGACGTATCCCTGAGATTGAACCCGATAATTTAATCTATCCATATTTATCGAAAAGAAAAACAACTAATTATGCTGATAATATTAACGAAGCGAATGCTAATTCCGTATCCGGTAATTTTGAGCAATTATACTCAAAGATTGATAGGCTGATAACACCTCAGTTTCAACCAGGTAACCGTCAGTATATTGAAGCATGCAAGAATATTTTAGGTTTTGAAGTTTCTACCCTTGCTCTTGGTGGAGGAAAGAAAGCCGTTTATTTTGTTCATAATTCAGAACACATTCCTCTCACCGCAATGGGAGAGGGTGTTGCCAATATTCTTGGCTTAATTACCGATTTATGTGTTGCAGAAGAGAAAATATTTCTCATTGAAGAGCCTGAAAATGACATTCACCCAAAAGCACTTAAAGCATTGATGCGGTTAATTATTGAGAAGTCAAGTACAAATCAATTTTTTGTTTCGACACATTCGAATATTGTGATGAAATACTTAGGTGGAGTTTCGGGTGCAAAAGTGTTTAACGTTACAAATCAGCGAAGAGACACTATACGACCAAATTTATTTATTTCGGAAATTAAAGAAGTTTCTCAAAATCCAGAAGAAAGGCGCCAAGTTCTAGAAGACTTGGGCTACGACTTTTTTGATTTTGATCTGTGGAAAGGTTGGCTATTCTTGGAAGAATCTTCTGCAGAAGTCATAATCAGAGATTATTTAATTGACTGGTTTGTTGAGCCACTAAAAAATAAAATAAGGACTTTTTCTGCAAATGGAACTGCATCAATCATGTCGAAATTTGAAGATTTTAACAGACTGTTTGTTTTTCTTCACCTAGAGCCGACGTATAAAAATAAAGTTTGGGTAGTGATCGATGCTGGAGAAGAAGAAACAGAAATTATAGAAACGATGAAAAGTAAATACATCAAAGCTGGTTGGAACGAATCAAATTTTGGTCAGTTCAGTAAACATGATTTTGAAAGTTACTATCCGGATGATTTCCAGTCAAAGGTTGACGCGATTAATAATACTGCGAATAAAAAAGAAAGAAGACAACTAAAAAAAGAACTTTTAGAAGAGGTAAAACAATGGATTGCTTCCGATGAAGCAGTAGCAAAAGAAAAATTCAAAGAAAGTGCAAAAGAAGTCATCGATAAACTAAAACAAATTAGCAAAGAGATTAATTCATAAGGAGATCGAGGGGAGTACGCACGCCCATATTGCCAGTTCCCCAAAATACCCTATTTTTGATAAGGCAAACCTTATTCCCCTGTATGCAACGACTTCTCCTCTCGATCCTCGCTTTCTGTTTTTCTTCGTCTTTGTTTTCCCAAATCAATATCCAATGGGAAGCACGCTACACAACAGCCGGAAGCAACATCGACCGCGCTCGGTCTATGGCTCTCGATTCTTCGGGCAATAGTTACGTTACTGGCACAAGTTGGAACGGCGGTAACTTCGACATCACTACCGTTAAATTCGATGCCAACGGAATCATGCTCTGGTCTGCCACTTACAATGGTCCAGGAAATGGTCTTGACGAAGCGCGCAAAGTTGCGTACGATACTTTAGGTAATGTTTATGTAACAGGTTACAGCGCGGGCCTTAGTGCCAATTACGATATGGTAACCATTAAATACAATGCAGCCGGCGCGCAACAATGGGTAAGCCGTTACAACGGCCCTGCAAGCGGTTTTGATGAAGCATACGACATGGCCGTTGATCTCGCCGGAAACGTTTACATCACGGGCGGAAGTGCCGGATCTGGAACTGGAAACGACTACGCTACATTAAAATACAATACCTCCGGCGTACAACAATGGGTTACCCGTTATACGTTTACAGGAGCAAATCAAGATGTTGCGTATGCAATCGAATTGGATGCCTCAGGAAACGTTTATGTTACTGGAAATAGCTTTACAAGTACCGCCAATAACCAAGACGCAGCAACGCTCAAATACAACAACAACGGCGTACAACAATGGGCCAACCGCTACAACGGTCCTGGAAGTGTTTACGATACCGGAAACGATTTGATTGTCAATGCCGCCGGAGAAGTTTTTATTGCCGGATACCAACGCGCACTCGTCGGAATTACAAACTACGATTTTCTGACACAAAAAATTTCTGCTACCGGAACACAACTTTGGGCAAGCAATTACAACGGCCCCGGAAATGATCAAGACCGCGCCAATGTCATCAAATTTGTTCCCGGAGGAAAAGTCGTTGTGGCCGGAAGAAGTCTCGGAACGCCCAGCACCGCCGAAGACTGTATCACCATTTTATACGACGAAGCAACAGGGGCCGAATTATGGTCGCGCCGTTACGACGGTGGCTTCATTCAATACGATGAAGCGCGCGATATCGTCATCGACAATGCCGGAATGATTTATGTTGCCGGATGGAGTTATGTTGCCGGACAAAACAACAATTTCCTAACCATCAAATACGATCAAGCCGGAACCGAAATTTGGGTAACAAAATTCAACGGACAAGGCAACAACGCCGATCAAGCTTACGCCATGGCATTCGATTCAATCGATAATATTTATGTGGGTGGATTGAGTAAAGGCTTGGGCACAAATGAAGATTACGCCGTGATCAAGTATTGCCAACTCATTACCGATGGAACAGGCGATACGGCCATCTGCCTCGGCAACAACGTTCAGCTCGATGCGTTTTCTTCGTTTGGTGGCATTGATAGTGTTTGGTGGACACCCGCTATTGGATTAAACAATCCCAATAGCGCAAATCCAATTGCTACGCCAGCGATTACAACAACTTATGTGGCACATATCCGCAACACGTATGGCTGCATTGATACCGATTCGGTTTTAGTTACCGTTTATCCACTCCCTGGCCCACAAATTGTTTCTTCTGGCGATACCGCTTTTTGTATTGGTAGTTCAATTACACTCACCGCAAACGATACAACAGGCGGAATCATCGCTTACCAATGGAGCAATGGCGATACCACACAAACTACAACCGTAAGCACCGCTGGAACATATTCTGTTACCATTACCAACGGCAATACCTGCCAGAGCCAAAGCCAGCAAACCATTATCGTTTATAATCTACCAACCATTGTAACGGCCAATGACACCGGATTGTGTGCCAGCGGACAACTTGTTCTCTGCGCAACGGGTGGTGTGTCGTATGCGTGGTCGCCTGCATTTGGCTTGAGCGATACAACAATTGCTTGTCCAACCGCCGGACCAACGCAATCAACCACCTACATCGTAGTTGGAACAGATGCAAACGGATGTGTCAATTCCGATACCGTCAATATTTCTCTTTTACCAAGTCCGCCCGTTCCTGTAATTTCTCAGAATGTTGCTGTACTCACATCATCAGCCGCAGCCGGATATCAATGGTATTTCAACAATCAACCCATTGTTGGCGAAACAAACCAAACATATACACCAACGCAAAACGGAACATACTACGTTGTGATTTTCGATAGCAATGGATGTTCGTCGTTCTCTTCAACCTTTGTGATGAACGATGTGGGTATTTTTGAAATCAATACCCCGTTGGAATTGAATGTTTTTCCTAATCCCAACAACGGACAATTTTACATCAGCTTCAACCAAAATCTACAACCCGCAACGCTTTTGGTTTATGATGGAATAGGGCAGTTGGTACATTCCGAAAATCTTCCCAAAGCCGAACAAACTACCAAAGCATTGGATCTCGGAAATGCACCTGCCGGAATTTATTTTGTGCAAGTGCAATTGCCCGACGGACAAATCCGCACGCGTACCTTTGTGATTGAAAATTAATTGCAGCAAATAAAAAAAGATTCAAATCCCGCTTGAAATTCTACTTGCGGGATTTTATTTTACACGTTCAAGATGTCTATTCTCGCACTCATTCCAGCACGTTTTGCCTCCACCCGTTTTCCCGGAAAACCACTTGTTGATCTTGCCGGAAAAACCATGATTCAACGTGTGTATGAACAAACCACAAAAGCACAAAAAGTAGCAGCGGTGTATGTGGCTACCGACGACGAACGCATTGCCAACGAAGTAAAACGTTTTGGCGGAAATGTCATCATGACTTCCGATCAACACCGAAGCGGAACAGATCGCTGCGCCGAAGCTGTCGAAAAAATTTCCGGCAATTGGAGCGCCATCATCAATGTACAAGGCGACGAACCATTCATTCAACCCGAACAAATTGATTTGCTCGCGAGTTTGTTTGACGATACAAAAACTGAAATTGGAACACTCGTCAAAAAACTAACCGATCCCAACGACCTCGATAATCCGAATACGATTAAAGTCGTTTTGGATCAGGAAAAAAATGGCATGTATTTTAGTCGTTCGCCCATTCCACATCTTCGCGGCATCAAACGTGAAGATTGGTTAGCAGAGCATCTTTTTTACAAACACATTGGCATTTACGGTTACCGCAGCGATATTTTACCCAAACTCACGCAACTTCCCCCCGGAATCCTCGAACAAGCCGAATCGCTCGAACAACTCCGCTGGCGCGAAAACGGATTTACGATTCGTACCGCTTTCACAAACCTAGAAACCATTTCGATTGACGCGCCTGAAGACATTGAGAAACTTCAAAAAGCGGGATTGATTTGAAATTTCATGCCGAGATTTTAAGGGGTGTATGTTTTCCACGCGCGAAAGGCCAACGCAGACTAGAGACTAGAGACTAGAGACATGAGACCGCACAGGCCAGCGCGCAGATGGTGAATTGCCGAATCAATAACTCACCAAATCAATAACGTGCCAATTCAGCAATTTACCCATTCTCATGTCTCTAGTCTCATGTCTCTCGTCTCATGTCTAAAAAAAAACGAGCGAAGCGAGTTCCAAATCCTCAAGCTCAATCCCCATGCACTCCGCTCTGTTTATCCGCGCTAAAGCCAAATTTACCCTCAAATCGCCTGTGTCATAAACCGTAACTCTTTCACACCATTAACTCTAACTGGTTCATTTCAAATTTGTTAATACAGCGTTCAAAAAAACAAGTGCCAATGACCGCGCCATTTCACTATTTTTGAACATTCAATTATGGAAAACCGGATCAACGTAGCGCCCTACATCAGCGAACTCCTCTTCCGTCACGACTGTGTTGTTGTGCCTGGATTTGGCGGTTTCGTATGCACGTATGCCCCCGCCCGCATCCATCCCGCCCAACACACCTTCCAGCCACCGTCTAAACAGATTGTTTTCAATAAACACCTGCAACAAAACGATGGACTGCTTGCACATACCATTTCTGCTGCCGTTCCTTGCTCGTTTGAAGAAGCCATGCAAGGCATTACCGATTTTGTAAACGATTGCTCCAAACGCCTCAAAGCAAACGAGAAAATCAATTTTACAAATCTTGGCACACTTTGGCTCGATGTAGAACGCAATACCTGCTTTGAATCTGAACCCGATGTCAATTTCCTCATCGACGCATTCGGATTGAGCACCTTCCGTTCTTTGCCCATCATCCGCGAAACCATTCAAGAAAAACACCAACTCGAAACCCGCCGCGAAGATCGCCCCGCGCAAGAAGACCGCCCCGTTGCTCCACTGCCGCAGGTCAATCTTCAGCGCCGTCGCCTCAAAATTGCCGCCGCTATTGGTGTTCCGCTGTTGATTGCCGCACTAATTTTACCTTTTAGCAAAGCAGGAAACAACGCCCTCGCCGGATTGGGAATCGTCGCCAAAAAAGAAGCATCGACTTATGTGCCATTCAATTGGACCGTTCCAAAATTCGAGGCTCAAAAAGAAAATATTCTCTCTGCGCCCGATAGCCTCGGCCATGCAACACTGAAACTGACAGATGACGGTGCACCAATCCCAGTGAGCATTCACGCACCTGTTGCCGAAAGTACCAATGTGATTGTTTCCGATGTGAAACCCGTTCCTAAACACTTTCAGCAAGGTGCTTATTTTGTCATTGGTGGTTGTTTTGAAGTAGCAGATAACGCAGCGAAATTTCAAATTGCACTCAAAGGAAAAGGCTACAACCCCGAAATTTTAGAACAAGTCAAAAGTCGCTTGACACACGTGAGCATTTCGAGTTTCATGACCAAAGCAGAAGCCGAAAAATTCTTGCAACAAGTCAAAGCCGATGTGCCCGAGGCTTGGATTTTGCATAAGTAGCCTACTGTTTTCGGATTGATAAGCAAGAGGCGTTTCTTCCACAATACATGTATTCTAATTTTTCGTTTACCAAGAGTGTTCCTAAAATAGGAATAGGGAGGGTTAATTATTTTTTATATTTGAAAGAAACAAACCGACTTCACACAAGCATAACCGTGGTTAGTTATACCACTAAACCATTTTTGTAAATTGAGGCATTGTGCGGCATGCGCAGTAGAAATTAAAAATACAAGATGAAACATATTTTCTTCGCAACATTGCTGAATCTCTTATTCAGTAATTTCATGATGGCTCAAACGAGTTTTTGTGCTGGCGATCCGCCTTTAAATCCTTGGCTGGCCGATTCCCCTTGGCCAGTATATCACCGAAACAATTACGCACAAGCTTCGACCTGCCTCATGGGGCCAGTTGCTTCCGATAGTTTGGTCATCAAAAGCAAAACCGATATTACAGGTGGTACTTCCCCGTGGGTTTACCTTTCCGAATATTATCCAAATGGTGATCGTGTTTTGTATTATTCAAACGCAACGTTCGTTTATAAATTAATTGACAATGGAACTTCAATTGTTACAGCAGATAGTTTGCGTATCGAT
This sequence comes from Bacteroidota bacterium, assembly GCA_013298545.1. Lineage (GTDB taxonomy): Bacteria > Bacteroidota > Bacteroidia > Palsa-965 > Palsa-965. Next base: position 14,572 of record JAAFIA010000016.1, read on the forward strand.
TTCGATTTACTTGATTTTGGGTGGAATTTTCTTTTAAGCAAAAATAAAACTTGGTTTACCTACGACCCTAAATCGCCCTTATCGACAAATAATACAACAGCCTTGTTCAAACTTTCTGATGCCGATACGATGGATGCGTATTCAGATATTATTGTACTCGATACCCTCTTGTTTGAAAATTATGGACTTGGCAAAGTGCAAACATTTGGATTAAATTATAATGGCCAAATTGTGTTCAATACCGAAAATGAAAACGGATTCGCAACCGTTGGTATTATCGATCAAAATTTCAATATCATCGATACGTTGCACTATGCCTGTTCTGTCGATGAAATTGTACACCACAATGCAATGGCCATAGAAGAAAGCAATGCATTCTACATCGTAACCACGGAAAGAATGATTCGGTTTGATTGGAATGGAACTAATTTAACAAGAACCTGGGATGCTTGGTACGATTTTGTTGGCGATGGACCAACAGGTTCTTTTGCTGAAGGAAGCGGAACCACGCCTACGCTGGTTGGTTGGGGAGGCAATGAGGATAAATTAGTTGTCGTAGCAGATGGACATTCCAATAATAATTTAGTTGCTTTTTGGCGCGAGTTACCCATCGGTTGGGTTGGTGTTCCTGGTATGGATATTCGTTTTGCAGATTCTATTCGCTTACCACTTGCCATAGAAATAAACAATACATTCCAATCTGTCGAAAATTCTCCCTGCGCTTTTGGATATGATATCGGTGTTGCACAATTCAACGGCTTTTTAGGCTATGGCTGCACAAACACCAAGGGTGTTCAGAAAATACATTGGGATACATTGAGCAACCAATTCAGTGTAGCTTGGCAAAACAATACCATTAACATGAATGGTGTTTTGACTTATTCACAAGGATCGAATCTTGTTTATTGTTCGGGAAAAGAGAATGATTGCAACTATTACTACTACGGAATTGACTGGACTACAGGAATGGTTGTTTTCAGAAAATTATTAGGTCCGGAAAGCGGAAACTCAAACAATGACCCATTTTATGATGCCGGAAATAACAATATCGTGGATGAAAACAACAATATCTATTTTGCAGGCGGCAAGTCGCTCATCAAAATCGAATTTGTTTCAAATCCATTAACGGTAAACCAAGGCATGCGTTCAGATTATCTAAGCATCTTCCCCAATCCAACCGAGGGTACGTTAAATATTGAATTGACAAAACAGGATATGATTATTCAAGAAATTTCTGCTTACACGATGCAAGGACAACAAGTTTTGAGTATAGATAAAGCAGGTGCAATCGATATAAGTCATTTACCAACGGGCATCTATTATTTTTTAATCAAAACCTCGGAAGGAATTTATTCGGAGAAAATAAGCAAGCACTAAATTAACGCCCAACATCTATTTAAAATTTGATTTGAAACTTCGAATCGAAGTATTGGCGTTGAGACTTGTTTTAATGGTTTTTTTTATCAGACAGATTTCCTGTTATTGCTTGGGCAAGAGGAGCTATGAGAATACCCTCCGCGCTCCGATTTATGAATATTCGTGTTTCTAACAAAAACAACTTTCGATTTTTATAGCAAAGCCTCAAAAAGAAAAAGATCAATTGCGCCAAGCTACAAAATCACTGAAAACTCTTCTTGGAAGATCTACAACGAAAAGATATTTGCTGTGCGGAAAAGGTTGTATGTATGAAAAGCTCTTTGAAGCCGGATGATCAGAAATGTATTATGTATGCAAATTTTAAACAGGCTATAAGAAGTATTTATAATTACGACTACAATTCAAAAAAATAAATTTGTAATCTTGCGTTTAAATAAATTTCTTTGACGAGAAGTATAACAACTACGAAAAAAATACGGTGGATAATTTTTTTGCACTTATAAAAAAGTATTATACAAACTTTGCAATAAGAAATGGTATTTTAATTGCATTGGGCTTAATTCTAGGTCAGATAGAAAATAGCTTACAACAACAAGCCGAGAGAGAAAATCCATTTTCTTTAGCATTGCTTGGGATATGCAATTATGGATTGATTGTTTTTTATAATCACATTATTCTTCGGTTGTTTTTGTTTCAAAAACGAATAATTTTATTTTCATTATTATTCGTTTCCTATATGGCTATTCTTACTTTATTCATCATGTATGGATCGCCTGGCATACTGGGCGACCCTTTTAAAACAGATTACGCAAGGTTATTGCCCGATATAATATTTAACACGATTTTAATTTCGCTATTTTATTTTTTCCATTACTTCTTCTTGCAATATATTAAGCAACAGGAAATCGAATTACTAAATCACAAAACCGAAATTGAGAATTTGAAACAACAATTAAACCCCCATTTCTTATTCAATTCGCTCAATAACTTGTATGGCGTTTCCCTTGCCAATCCTGCTGATGTTTCTAATAAAATAATTGAACTATCAGACTTACTCAAGTACCAGATCGAAACGAGTAAAAAGGATTACAGTTCGCTCGAAGGAGAAAAAGAATTTATTGAAAAATACATTAACTATTCTAAATGGAAACTGCAAAACATAACCATCAATAGCACCGAAACTGGTGAAGCAAAAAATTATCGGTTAACACCCATGATTTTTGCACCACTCCTCGAAAATGCGATTAAGTATTCCAATTTTGATAAAAATCCAATCATCAATATCCATTGGGTATTTAGCAATTCAAAGTTTAGCTTCAAAATCTCCAATACCTTTAACGACAATCAATCAGAACCATTTAGTACCAAAAGTGGATTGAAGAATTTGAAAAAAAGACTTGAACTTTTTCATCCGAAAAGTAGTTTAGAAATTGAAGAAAAAAACAATGTTTTCACAGCAAACGTTACGATATGGGATTTAACTATTCATGCTTAATCGTTGACGACGAATATCCAGCCCATGATGTGATCAAAGCACTGTTGAAGCTGCATGACAATTTAGAATTTTCAAAGAGCTGCTACAACGGTGAAGATGCCTTGCATGAAATCAACACAAAGAAATACGACATTGTTTTTTTAGATGTAAACATCCCTATCCTCAATGGTATCGAGGTGTTGAAAAAAATTAACCATAAGCCAGCCATCATCATGACTACGGCTTACACCAATTTTGCTTTTGACGCGTATGAAAATGATGCTGTGGATTATTTGCAAAAACCAATCTCCGAACAACGATTTAAAAAAGCCCTTGAAAAAGCCTTAGACTACGCCCAAAAAAGAAAATTAGTCATTATTGAACCCATTATTTTAAAAGTCAATGGGATAAAACAAAAAGTGAATCAAGAAGACATCATCTACTGCCAATCGATGGGCAATTACACAAAGTTTTATTTGAAAAACAATACCAAACCCATCCTTGTCAACGAAACCTTAGCAAGTCAACGAACAACCTTAAATCACGATTTATTCATTCAGATTCATCGGACTTGTATTGTAAATAGAGCATTCATTGTAAGGAAAAAAGAGAATCTGTTGATTTTAAAAAATGAATTTGAATTACCCATTGGCCGAAAATTTATGTCCTTACTCAATGCCGAATTGCTGAAATAAACCAAACATGCTGTTCGTCATCTTTTAGCGCGGTTTGTCAGCTTTTTTTATTCCAAATTCGATTTCATTTTATTTTCGTCGCCGATCAAATAAAATCAGGTGTCGATAAACGATCTTTTTTGTCAGATCAATGATTGATTGCGCTATTGTTTACGAAAAGCGCATTCATAAATAGTATGCAACTGCATGCATTGATCAATTGAGTTTCCCTAAACGCTCAAGGCAAAAAATAAAAATACTTTCTTGTCCTAGGACAAGACCTGAAAATTTGTTGCAGTCTAAATTTGCCTCATAAATTAACACTAAACAAACAACTCAAACAACTCAAAACAATGGAAACTAAAAAAGAATTTATGCTCCTGTTTCGCTTCGAGCCAAACACTGATTACCAACCAACTGAAGCTGAATTGAACCAAATGCACCAAGAATGGGGCGCATTTTTTGGCAACGTTGCCGGACAAGGAAAACTTGTTGGAACACACCAATTAGGTTTTGAAGGCAAACAAGTTGCTGCCGACAAATCAACTACAGATGGTATCTATGTTTCAAATAAACTCACCTTGGGCGGGAATATGGTTGTAGCCGCAGACTCTATCGACGATGCTACGGAAATTGCAAAACTCTGCCCAATTCTAAACATGGGTGGAACGGTAGAAATACGCTCTATTCAACCGATGTAACTGAAACCTCGAACTACAATTTTAAAATTAACTTAAAAATGAAAATTAAAATGGTACTCACACTTATTCTGGTCGCACTTGTTGCATTCATCGGATTTGGATTATTCAAAGCAAGTGGTTTGCAATCGATACAAATTGTAAAAACCGTAGTCGTCAAAGGCTCTAAACAAGAAGTCTTTGACATGGTAAAATACTTGAACAATTTTCCAAAATGGTCGCCATTTTTAGAACAAGACCCAAGCCAAAAATATGAAGTAAAAGGAACCGACGGAACGGTTGGTGCCCAATACCATTGGGATGGCAACAAAGGGAAAGATTTAGGTTACCAAGAAATTGTAAAAATCGAGGAAGGCAAGTATGTAGGCACAAAATGCGATATTCAAAAACCTTTTGTGGCTAAACCAACTTTTGAATACTATTTCTCTGAAACGCCCAATGGCATTGAAGTAAAGCAAGACTTCAACGTTCAATCAGGTTTAATCGATGCATTCTTTATGTGGCTTTTTGGAGCAAAAAAAGAAATGGAAAAAACAAACCAACGTGGCTTGGATTTGCTCAAAAAAGCTGTCGAAACCAAAAAATAAAAAAACATGGATAAGGCCGTATTGAAAATGCTCGAAAACCTGAAAGAAAAAACAGGTCGTTCTTTAGAGGAATGGAAAAAAGTAATCACCGCTCAAAAAATTTCTAAGCACGGCGAAATTGTGAAGTTTTTAAAAGAAACACACAACGTTACACATGGCTATGCCTCCGAAATTGCATTAAAAGTATTGGCCTCTGATGCCGATTCGACTGCCAACACAGATGAATTGATCGTCAGCCAGTACAAAGGCAAAGAACATTTGAAACCATATTACGATAAGCTAATTGCTGAAATCGAAAAATTTGGTGCTGCATTTGAAATCGCTCCAAAGAAAACGTATGTGAGTTTGAAACGCAAAAAGCAATTTATCATTTTAAATCCTGCATCAAAAACACGATTTGAAATTGGTTTCAACCTAAAAGGTGTTGAACCCAAAGGAAAATTAGAAGCAGAAAAACCAAATGGTATTTGTTCACACAAAATCAATCTTGCCGACATCAAAGAAATCGACAAAGAAGTCATAGCTTGGATCAAAATGGCTTTTGATAATGCCGGATAGTTAGTTTTTCAACCCTGGTTTTTAGATAGGACTCTTTTATTTCTCACGTTTCTAGATGTAGAAGCAGAAGAAATAAAAGAGTTTTTTTATGGCAGAATCGAGGCACACTTTTTTTGACTGAGCTATGTGAATGGGTGAATTATTGAATGGGTAAATTGGAGATTTATGGATTTACCAATTTACCCATTCAATAATCCATAAATAGAGCAATGGGCTTTGCTATCTCGCAGCTCAGGTCTCACCGCTTGTCAGTCCTTCACGCACAGCAAACACACGAAACTTAAAAAAACAACGATAGGTGTTTGAGATTTGCAGTCCAAGAAATCCCAATCAACGCATCTTCAACATCTCTTTTTTACCTAAAAATTTCGGTTCTGTTTTTAATACATATAAATCCAACACACACTTGAACCGCGCAAAGTATTCGCGTACTAGCGTTTTTATCGAATACTTCAACGATACTTCCTGTGCATTCAACGCAACTGCATCAAAACCATAATGACGTGCAATAAACAAAGCGCGCTCGTTGTGAAATTCCTGCGACACTAGCACAATACTTGTTTGCCCGAAAACATCTTTGCAACGCACCACCGAATCCAAGGTTCGGAATCCAGCAAAATCAAGATTGATGACCGAATCCGGTACACCAAGCTCATTTAAGTGCGTACGCATCGCCGTTGCCTCATCGTAATTTTTGGAATGATTATCACCACTCACCAAAATACATTTTACTTTTCCCGCTTTCCACAAAGCCGCCGCCGCTTCCATCCGGTATTTGAAAAATAAATTATCGTGCCCACCTTTCGCTTTCGGACTTGCACCCAAGACCAAGGCCACATCACGCGCAGGTACATCGTTCGCAGATGTATAGGTAAATCCTTTTGCGGAATTGGCAATCCAGAAATGACTCGCTAAGACCAACACCACAACACCAAGCAAAAGATAAATTCCCCAACGCCGAAAACGTGTTGCCACAAACCAACGAAAGAAATTTTTGATGCGCTGCATGTGATTAGCCCAAGTATAATTCTAAAATAACCAAGCATGCAAACACAACACTCGCAATACCATTGGTTGTAAAAAAGGCCCGATTCACTTTACTCAAATCATCAGGCTTCACCAACGTATGTTGATAGATCAACAAACTGCAAAATACCGCCGCGCCAATCCAATAAAAAAGACCGAAATACGCATACCAACCTGCATACAAAATAAATCCTGCTGCCAAGACATGCAAAAACTCCGACAGCCGCAATGCCCCGCGCTTGCCCAACAACACGGGCATTGAATTTAAATTATTCTCCCGATCAAAACCTTCGTCTTGCAAGGCATAAATCATATCAAATCCGCTCACCCAACACAACACGGCAAACGAAAAAAACAAGGGCAGCCACGCAAACGTTCCCGTTACCGCAAGCCAAGCACCAATCGGCGCGAGTGCTAAACCAATGCCCAAAATTAAATGACACAAGGCCGTAAAGCGTTTGGTGTAACTGTAACCCAAAATCACCAACAAGGCAACCGGCGATAAATAAAAACACAAGGGATTGATAAACCACGTAGCCGCAACAAACAAGGCACACATCAGCACAATAAATCCTAATGCCGCTTGGGGATGAATAACACCCGCCGGAATTTCGCGCGTGGCCGTGCGCGCATTCCGCGCATCAATATCGCGATCAATGTAGCGGTTGAAACCCATCGCCGCACTCCGCGCAAAAACCATACACGCCAGCACCAACAAAAATAATTTCCACGACCAAACATATTCCGGCTGATGCGTTGCCAGTAAAAAACCAATCACCGCAAATGGCAGCGCAAAAATCGTGTGGCTGAATGTAACCAACGACAAATAATTGGAAACCTTAGTGCTCGGCGTACTCATCGAATGAAATTGAAATAAATAACAAACAACAAAGGTGTAGAAGAAAGTATCAATCCAATATACCCCGGATTTGCATACACATGTTCAATGCCCACACGGTTGCTCAGTAAAATGTACGCGCTTGAAATTAAAAAGCTCGGCAACATCAACACCAACGCCACCAAACTTCCATAACCCGGAAGAAAAGCTGCCACCGTAGTTGCAATACCTAAAATCGGGGAAACAATACCTAGAATACGAATGAATGTCAACATAAATTTTAGTCAACCACTATGCGAACCGTTTGTAAGGCTTTTCCCGAAACACGAACAATTCCGAAATAAACACCCGGCGGCAATGCAGCGACAGACAAAGTTACACGGTTTTCTCCCGCTAAAATCGGTTGCTCCACAACTACTTCGCCCAAAATATTCGTCAGTTGAAAATTGGTTGGCGAAGATGTTGTTTCATTTAGCGAAATAATAACCACATCATCCGCCGGATTTGGAAATGCCGAAAGCGAAGAAGAATCTGTTTGCAAATCAGTTGAAGCAAACAGGCAACCATAAACTGTACTGAATGCATCTAGCTTGCCTACACCCCAAGTTGTATTTGGAAGGTTAAAACCTGTAAAAGAATCTTGTCGAGCACATGCAAGTAACATATTTTTCACATCTATATGCGATGCAAACGGATTTGCTTGTAAAAACAAAGCCGCAGTACCCGCAACCACCGGAGACGAAGCCGAAGAACCACCACTCACCACATGAAATCCACCTTGCCCCACAATTTGCGGCGCACCCGAAATCAATCCCGGAAGCATTGACAACACACCACACGTCAAGATATTTGCACCCGTAGCCGTAATATCTGGTTTCAGCATTCCTGTGCGCGTAGGTCCTATACTCGAATTCCACATAATGTCGCCCGGCGTTACCGTATTGTCAAGCGATGTAGCATTGTTGTAATCAATCCAACGATCCCGATTCACATAATTGCCAACCGTAACCACATGCCACGAACATTGAAAACTACTCACCATGTTGTGTGTGAAATCTGGTGCGCGATAATCCACCACACGCGGATAAGCCGCAGCAGATGGCGGAACAGGATTCGCTAAATCAAAACTCCAGCAATGGAAATTTCCACTACCCGTAAAATTCAACGCCCAATAATAATTCGTAATCGAATCGGCTGTAATTAAAAACTCCAACAAATACGTTGCTCCTTGAAGCGAAGCCGTACGCGCCACAATTCCCAGACGTTGATTCGCCGCATTGTAAATTGTATCGTTTGAAATACCACTTAAATTTTGCGCCACATCTGTAAATCCAGTTCTTCCACGATCGCTAAATACAGGCGTGTTTTGAGTAACACCAATTGCAAAATCTGCCGCATTGAAATTGTTGGTATCAGCCCAAACTTGAATTAAAAACTGTGGCGCAGCCGGAGCAAACCACGTAAATGTCGTATCGGAAGCAATCGGATAACTTACATGAATGGCCAAGTTTCCCGCATTGCCCACCGCTGCTACCAACGAGCGACGAGGTTGCGCCATCAGCAAATTATCAATCATCTGCGCCTGCAAATCTGTTCCATCATGCGAACCCAAATAATCGCCCACACTCGCATTGATCACACAAGGCCGTCCCAACAATTGTGCCTGCGCAAAAATATAATCAGCCGCATCGGCCACCGCCACCGGACTATTTACACCATTGAAATCCAAGGCCACAACAATCAAATCCGATTTGGGTGCTACACCCGAATAATCGCGCTGCGAAACCGAACTCCCATCACCCGCCGCAATGCCACACACTCCCGTTCCATGTCCGTAATACGCCAAGTCCGTATGCGTACACAAACCACTATCAATCGCACCCTTCGTCCATTCATACCCATAACCATAAGGTGCAGGCGCATTGCCCATAGCATTCTGATCCCAAAGTTTTAGAATACGCGTACGTCCCGCCGAATCTTGCAAATCGGGATGCAAAAAATCTACACCCGAGTCAATGATACCCATAATCACACCCGTACCATCATACGCCTGCGTGAGCGGGGCTTGCCCAGCATGCACCAAATCAATACGATTTTGCACTTTCATGGTATCGTTCAACACTTGCAAACGTTGCGGGCCACCATCGATTCGCTTTACACCCGGAAATTTCGAGAAACGCTCAATTTCCGAAACAGGCAAAACGACCGAACACACATCGCCATTGTTGTACCGAAAAGCACCCCCACAAACCGCTGCCGCCCGCGCAATCTCCGCCGGATTTCCCTGAACCAACAAACCAAGCGAAGCCTGAGCCGGCAACGAAGCCATCTTCTGACGCAAGGCAAGCGTCAATGTTGCGGGCTGTTGCGCATGAAGCAACACACTCACAAGTAAGGCAACCGAAAGGAAAAAACGTGTCATGGACTTAGGTATTAAGAGATTTTTTGGCCAGTTAATTGCAATCAGACTTTAAAGTTCGGAAAATCTTGCCGAATTTCAACCGCTCAATCACAGATTATGTTGTACCGATTTTATTTCCTGCTTCTTTTTTGTTGTTCCTGCGCACTCCACGCGCAAGACTCCACACGCTATACTTCCGATTTTAAATTTGAACAAGGCGTTTATATCAGCTACGATCAGTTTCGTTCCAATAAACCCATCCTCAAACAAAACATCGTTTCGAATTACGACAAAGCAAGCCTCGATTTTATCCGACAAGTGTTAGCTGGAAAAACATTAACCTATACCGATGCTGCCGGAACAGAAATTACCCTCAATGTGTCGCAACTTTGGGGCTTTTCAGAAAACAACGGCATTTACATCCGCATCAACAATAATTTCAGCCGTGTGATGGTGCTCGGAAGCTTGTCGCATTTTACAGCGTATGTTACCACCTATACCAATGGCGGCGCTCCCGGAATCTATGGACCAAATTATGGCGCTCCCGTAGAACGGATGCAGCAATTTGTACTCGATACGCAAACCGGAAAAGTGTTAGAATTTAACCTCAATACGATGGAATACCTGCTGCAACGCGATCCCGAATTGTTGCAAGAATTTATGAAACTCCGAAAACGAAAACGCAAACAACTCCTGTTTGTTTATCTCCGCAAATACAACGAAAAACACGATTTGTATTTATTGAATAAATAAAAATGAAAATGCCCGTCAACAAGAACGGGCATTTTTTATTTTGCAAACAGGCTCTTAATCAACTGCCTGAACCTTCAAATTGATCGTCCTCGTTTTTAAACAACACATTGAACGTTGTTAGGCTTCCGTAAATTTTTGTGATGTACTGTTGCATCTCCACTTTTTCTTCATCTGTCAATTTGCTATGCGCATTGATTTTTTGCTCCATCACCCGCAAGCGATCGCGCAACATCACAATTTTATGAAAGAACGTTTCCATCGGAATTTCTTTCGATTTAAGCGATGCGTCTTCCGGTTGTAAAATCAATTTCCCGCCATTCCATTTATTTCCCAGCTCCACGTTTGGGTTGATGGCACCTTGCTCGCGTAAAATTTTACGAAGTGTAGTCTCTAATTCATTCATGGTAAATGTGTTTTTAGCAACAGGTGTGTTTTCTTCTTCAAGTAATGTCAACATATCTGCTTGACGTTTTGAAATATCAATGATGCCACGCTTGGCAAAATCAATGGTCCAAAACAATTCATGCTCATTGATGACACGCCCGCGACCATAATTTTCATGCTCGACAAGCGAATTGGCTATAATTTCACTCATGATTGAAAAATTTCGTTGACATTACTGCGAATTTTTTTGCAAAACTCTTCCGTAGGCAAATCATTTGGATCGAAACCAAAAGGATCTTCAATTTCTTCCGCAATCAATTCCAAACTCGCAAACGCATAGAATACTAGGCACGAAACCAAAACCGTCCAATAACCAAAATCGCTGGTAAAACCAAACGGCAAGGTGAACGCATAAAGGAAAATAATTTTTTTGATAAAAATGCTATACGAGTAGGGAATAGGTGTGTTGCGAATACGCTCGCAAGCCCCTAGATTATCAGCAAATGAACGCAACTCATCCGTAACGGTTCGCATTTCCGAATCGGAAATAATTTTTTTGCGATTGAGGTCAACTACCTCTTCTGTCATACGCAACAAAATGGCATTCGGGACATGTTCTTTTCCGGCAATGGTCTCTGCATCGGGGCTATCAGCCATTTCCCATTCATCGGGATTGACTTGTCCGCGCAGGTGATCTTTTACAGCAAAGAAATAAGACGACGTTAAAATGCGTAAACGCTCGCGTTCATTGCGGTATTCTTTGGGAATATAAGTTGCCATTTTCATGGCAAAGCTTCGGGCATGATTGATGAATGTTCCCCACGCGCGACGGCCCTCCCACCAACGATCATAAGCCGTATTGGTTCTAAAAACCAACAACAACGAAATGACAAAACCCAAAATCTGATGCAATAAAGCCGATGTTTTGAATGTCGGATGCGTAGGAACCCAATACTCACGCTCGATGTAGGCTACGCCAAACGAAAAAAGAGCCAAACCAATCATGGCCGGGAATAAAATGCGAAACGTATCGCTGCGGTGAAACGCAAAAATGAGTTTAATCCAGTCTTTGGGATTGTATGTAATCATAATGTCTGCGAAAATATCAAATAGAAACGGCTTCTGCCAATAATCCCGAAAAACAAGACGCAGCAACAAGCAAAGACAATCCATACACTTTAATCGAGCAAAACCGGTTTTTTGTAGAAAAATTAGCCGCAATCTGTATCTTTATTCGAGCAAACCGTTATGGATGTAAACCAACTACCCGGAATATGCGGTCAATACCCCTAAACAACCCGGCAATGGAGGTCGTTTCAAAGTATCACGCCACCAGAGAGGACATGCTGCAAGAGCAGGTGCTGGTGGAAGCAGCCAAACAGGATCCGGAAAAATTCCGGCCACTGTACGATGCCTATTATGAGCGTATTTTTCGCTATGTGTATCAACGGGTTGACGATAAAGAAATGGCTTTCGACGTAACGGCTCAGGTTTTCCTGAAAGCCATTACCAATTTGCACCGTTACCAGTTCAAAGGCGTTCCCTTTGCTTCGTGGCTCTACCGCATCGCACAAAGCGAAGTGTATCAGCTCTTTCGTGAACAAAAAGCACAACGTACTGTCAATATCGATACCGCTTCGCTGCGCGATATGGCCGATGAAATGGAAGACGACCAGTATGGCCCGTACATCGACATTCTGAAAACCGCTGTTGCCGATCTCGAAGAAGAAGAGATGAAACTCATCGAGATGCGCTATTTCGAGAAACGACCGTTTAAAGAAATTGCAGAAATTCTTGATATGACCGAAAACAATGCAAAAGTCAAAGTATATCGCATTCTCGAACGCCTGAAGAAAAAACTGATCGATCTGAATCGCCGCCGCGCATAACCCCCCAAATCCTCACGAACTATTCGTCATGAAACCAAAAATAAATACCGACCGTCCACAACTGACCAGCGAAGAAATTCTCGCCCGACGTAATTTCGACGGCTTGCTGCAACAGCTTCCAGCCGCCTCCGGTCAGGTCATTCAAAAACCATTCTGGAAAACAGGTTGGTTTATCGGTTCTATTGCAACAGTTGCTGTTCTTGCTGTTGGCACTTGGGCTTATGTCAGCACACAAGAAAACGCCAAGCAAGAAAATACCAAGCCTACCGCACAACACCCAACCGTGCGCCAACCCGATTCGGTTGCCCAAACCGGAAGTTTTATGAAAACCAGTGGTGCTTTCATTCAACCACCACTCGCTGGCTTAAACATCCCATTCACCAATCGTTCCTTGCGCGTTTCGCAAGGAGGCGTACTCAAATTTGCGACCGGATCGCAACTTAAATTTCCGAAAAATGCGTTTGTCGATGCGTCTGGAAAAGCCGTATCTGGTCAAGTCGATATTCGCTTCCGCGAAATGCACGATGCCGTTGATTTTTTCTTGAGTGGCATTCCCATGACCTACGATTCGGCTGGAACAAAATACCAGTTTGAATCTGCGGGAATGGTTGAAGTTGCCGCATTTCAAAATGGAAAAGTGGTTTACCTCAAACCCGGCGAAAAAGTAGAAGTCGAACTCGCTTCGCCACAGACTGGAAAAAATTACAACGTTTACCGTCTCGATACTGCTGCACGAAATTGGATTTACCTCGATAAAGACAATGTAAAATCTCCGCCAGACGAAGATGTTGTACCAGCCGAGCAAGAAACAAATGCTGCGTTTCAAAAAATTGAACAAGCGCAAAAAGCAAAAGAAGAACAATTGCAACAGCAACAACAAGAAGCCATCAAACAAGTTGCGTTGAAAAATCCGGTAAGCGAAAAACCAATTGAACCACGTCGTTCCGATAAAACAAAGAATCGGTTCACCGTAAAATTCGATGCACACGAATTTCCTGAAATGGCCACCTACCGCGATGTTTTGTTTGAAGTAGATGAAACACGCGAAGCGTTTGATAAAAACAATTACAACATCACTTGGGATGCTGTACGTTTATCTAAAGGTGAACGTAGCGATCGTTACATCATTACCTTAACCAAAGGCATTAAAACCGTACGACTCGATGTCTATCCGGTTTTTGCGGGAAAATCGTACGATGAGGCTAAAAAAGTGTTTGACGAAAAAATGGTGCAATACACCACTACGTTGTCTATGCGCGAACAGGCCGAACTTGCCGAACGTAAACGTTTTGAAACCTTGATGAGTGAGAATTTGACCGAGGCAAACGAAGCACGGAAGAAATTAGAGCAGCAAATGAAAAACCAACTAATCAATGGTTTGGTAGAAAAATTTGTCATGCATACATTTTCCATCAGCCAGTTCGGTATTTTTAATTGCGACCGTGCTGACCAATATCCCCGCGGAGCGATGGTGAATGCGTTAATTCAAAATGAAGATGGCGATATGCTTGTATGCAATACGCAAATCTATCTCGTCGATTACGAGCGTAATGCCTTGTTTACCTATTACCGCAATCCAGAACCACGTTTTCAATTCAATCCGAAATCGCGTAATTTGATTTGGACAGTAAGTAATGGTGTGTTATATACCTTGAAAGAAACGGCTTTTGCTGCATTGCCAGCAAATGAAAACTGCCCCATGCGTTTAGAAGCCGTTACTCAAAAATTCAATAGTGTCGAGGAGATGCGTACCTACTTCGGAATCGTTTCACCTGTTCAGTAAACAAGTAAATGATGCTACGAATTTTAATCGCTTGTTTCTTGCTTTTCACTTGTGTTTGTGCACAAGCACAAACTGCGCAAACCAATGTGGCGACTCAAGACGATACATTAGACATTGCGGAAGGTGTCATTCGCGTAGAACGCCCGCGCATCCGTCCCTATGTGCAAGTCGATTATTCGTTGCACTTAGCTAAGGTGAGCATGATGGAAGTCCTCGTACCTGCAAGTGATGGTGTTGATAGTTCCGTAGAACGAGATCGTCAACCGTTTTTTGATACCACGTTTTATCCCAAAACATTGGAACGCGTATCGCCAGTTGCCACAACACACTTATCGAAAGTATTGGCAAAAAATCTTTTTTATACCTATTCGGCAAACGATACACCACGCATCGATACGGTAACCATTGGTTTGTGGATTACCAAAAATGGAAAGATAAAACAGATCTTTCCGGTTTCAGGAATCCCAGAAGGGATGTCTGAAATTTTATACGAAGAATTGTGCATTGGTGCTACATATATTGCTATCTGGAATAGAGACAATAAAGGTGGAGGCTACATGACACGTCGCCGTTTCCTCCGTCCTTCCGAATTTGTTCCTGAAAATTATTACTGCGTCATGCGCGTCGTCATTTCATCCATGCCACTTACCCCTGAACAAGTATCAACCGGTGTGCGTTATTCCAACGCCGATGCACCGCGCTAAAAAATCCGCGCACAGGCCAGCGCAATTAATGAATTGGAGAATTGGAAAATTGCTGAATTGGCAATTTACTAATTCAGCAATTCTCCAATTCATTAATTTCTCAGCTACTTCACCGCCATTGCACTAATTTCAATGTGTGCGCCTTTGGGCAAAGCAACAACTTGTACTGTTTCGCGAGCCGGAAAAGGTCCTTTGCCGAAATACGTTGCATAGATTTCATTCATACGACTGAAATTTTTTAAATCTGTCATGTAAATGGTCGTTTTCGCAATATCATTCATGCTCATGTCAGCCGCTTTCAGAATAGCACGGATGTTGTTTAGCGCGATTTTTGTTTCCACTTCAATACTTGTTGTATCAAGTAATCCGGTTTTTGCATCCATACCAATTTGTCCAGATACAAATACCGCATTCCCACGTCGCACGGCTTGACTGTATGGCCCAATGGGTTTGGGCGCTGCTTCAGTATAGATGATCGCTTGGTGTTCGAGTTGTGTTTTCTTTGCCGAAGAAACCATCCAGAACAAACCCGCAACTGCTACTACAAGTAAGAGGTAAAAAAAAGGTTTTTGCATGCCTTATTTAGCGTCTGGTTTAGACTGTGCAATCTCTGTTAATGCTTCTACGAGCAAATCTAAGTCTGCAAGCGAGGTATAAACGTTGGGCGTAACGCGCAGTCCGTGAATATTTTCCCAGTTAATTGCAACAGCATGTATTTTGTATTTTTCAAACAAGCGGGCATCTATTTCTTCCGGTTTCCAGCCTTCAATGCTGATGTTACCAATTGCGCAGGAGAATTGAGGTTTTAAGGACGTATTGATGGTTACGCCTTTTACCTTCATCATTTTCTGACACCAATAATTTTTCAGATAAAGCAAGCGTGCCTCTTTGCGTTTTGCGCCAATAATTTCGTGAAAATCAATTGCTGCGCCGATCGCCATTTCTGAAGCAAACGAGCGTGTTCCTAAGGATTCAAATTTGCGAATATCTGTTCCGTCTGGCTCGTTGTTGGAAAGCAAAGCCCAGACATCTTTTATTTTATCTTTTTTGATGAACAACATCCCACTTCCAAAAGGCGCGCCCATCCACTTGTGCAAACTTGTTGCAAAATAATCGCAACCCAAATCACGAACATTGAAGTTGAAATGTGCAAACGAATGCGCCCCATCACAAATCACGTCAATGTTGCGTGCATGGGCTTCATTGGCAATCCGTTTGACTGGTAAAATTTGGCCTGTCCAGTTGATGATGTGTGTAATGTGAACCACCTTTGTTTTGTCTGTAAACAAAGACGTATAAGCTTTCACCAACGCATTTTCATCTTCCGATGGCAAGTTGTGATTAACCCAAACCAGTTTAATGCCGTCGCGTTTTTCGCGTTGTTTCCATGCATTGAGCATATTGGGATAATCCTGTTTGGAAACAATGACTTCATCGCCAGCTTTTAGATTCAATCCAAAAATTACGGTATTCAACCCTTCGGTTGCATTTCGGTTGATGGCAATTTCTTCTTTGTCAACCCCCGCAAGCCCCGCTAGTCTTCGACGCAACGGCTCGCGCCCCGCATCGAGTGTGCGCCACATGTAATACGATGGTGCTTCGTTGCACAATTGATAATACCGAATGTGTGCATCTTGAACGGGTTTTGGTTGTGGCGCAACACCACCATTGTTGAGGTTGACGATGTTTGGCGAAACGGTATAGGAAGAGCGTACCCATGACCAAAAATCTTCGTCGAGTGCTGCAGCTTCAGGCGCTAAACCATTCACACGTTTCAATGCTTCAGCGAAATCGCTTTCTTGTGGCCACCCAATGGCCTTGAGTGGTTGCAGTAATCCTGAAAGTGTTAGTACACCTGCTGTTGCGCCTAATTGCGCCATGAATTTTCGGCGATCACTCATGATGATAAAGATTAGCGTTTACGAATTAAACTATCCATCGGATGATGGGCTTTCAGGCTGTCTTGCATTTCTTGTGCCCACAAGACCAAGACATGTTTTTGTTCGGGTTTTAATTCAGCATCGCCATGAATTTTTAAATAGCTCGGCAATGGCATTTCATCGCTTTCAACCATTTCAACAATTTCTTCGAGCTTGTGGTATTGGCGACGTAAACTGTATGTTTGGAACGCATCGAAGTTGAGTTCGGCTTTTCCTTCATCGATATGATGGTCGAGCCACCAGCCAATGGGTTGCACTTCGGCATACCACGGATAAACGGTGTTGTTGCTGTGGCAATCGTAACACGAAGTCGCCAAAATTTTGTCGATGTGTTGCGGTACCGCTTGAACAATGGTGCGGGTGGCCTTTGTGGCGTTTGGTGCTACGTTTTTTTCGGGCCGCGCAAATTGAATGCCCACAAGAACAACAGCAAGTCCCGCTAAAATTTTTTGTTTGGTAGTCATGGTGCATTTCAAAGGTAATGATTCAAACGAATTTTGCCCTTCTTGCCGAAAAGACTTTTATGCCATTTATTTTAAGACCTTTGCAGCCATGAGCGTAGAAAACCTCCAGATTATATACGAAGACAATCATTTGATTGCTGTCAATAAACGAGCTTCCGATATTGTGCAAGCCGACAAAACAGGCGATGTAACACTTGGCGACCATTTGAAAGTATTTCTCAAAAACAAATACAACAAACCCGGCGAAGTTTTTCTAGGTGTCATTCATCGACTCGATCGTCCGGTGAGTGGGGTGGTTTTGTTTGCAAAAACGAGCAAAGCCCTCGCGCGCATGAACGAATTGTTCCGTAGCCGCGATTTACAAAAAACATATTGGGCCTGTGTTGGCGAACGCCCGCCCAACGAAGCCGGAACATTGGTGCATTGGCTCAAGAAAACAGAAGCCACCAACAAATCGCATGCTTCTGTTTATGAAAAGAAAGGATATTTGAAATGTGAGTTGAATTATAAACTCATCGCTTCTTCCGAACGTTATTTCTTAATTGAAGTTGATCCGATTACGGGTCGTCATCACCAAATTCGTGTGCAACTTGCTACAATGGGTTGCCATATTAAAGGCGATGTGAAGTATGGTGCACGTCGAGGAAATCCAGATGCATCCATTCATTTGCACTCGCGCCGCTTGGAATTTGTTCATCCCATCCGCGACGAAAAAGTAGTTATAGTAGCCGACCCTCCGAATGATCCGGTTTGGAATGCGTTTGTGAAACAATTGGAGGCTTGATTAGTCTAATAAATAGAATTTCTATGATTAATAAAAGCGTAAAATGTTGAAATCGTTTTGTACCTTTAGGAGTAGTGAATTATAAATACATATATACAATGCCAACACCACCAGCAAAAAATAAATCGAAAAAGATTGTATTGGAAGACGAGAAATCGGTACTTGCCATCAAATTGCTTTCGCTTAAAGATGAAGCTGTCGTTCATGCTTTTCATGTCTTGTTTGATGACCTTACATCAAATCCGCAACGTACATCTAAAGCACAATACAATAAAGAGATTGATGCCGCTGTGAAACGGGTTCGCAATGGGAAATTTGTTTCCAATGATGAGGTAATGAATGAGCTTGATTCGTGGTAAAATGGCGCGAAAAAAGAAAATTCCAGTAGTCTGGGATATTCAAGAAAAAATATACTTCAAAGAATTGATTTTGGAAATCAAAAGCCGTTCTGAGAATCTTGCAACACAAATTAAAGATCGTGTTCGTGAAAGTATAGAACAGATTCAATACTATCCGATGCTTTTTGAAGCGGATCCATTAAAAGTCAATAATGATGGCTCTTATCGTAAATTTGTTGCTATTCACATTCGCATAACTTATAAAATAGATTCCGATAAAATTATTATCGTTCGCATTCGTCATTCAGCTAGCGAACCACTTGATTATTAATTGCTCCATTTTTGAATTTTGGAATGCGTTTGTGAAACAATTGGGCGAATGATTAATCCAAATTCTTAGCGCGCACTTTTTTAACTTCCGAACGTTTTTTCTTGTCGTTCAACCGTTTTTCTTTCACTGCTTTTGGAATCGCTGTTTTTTTGCGCTTCTTTTTTGGCGTAAAGGCTTTTACCAATAACGCATTGAATTTTTTAATCGCTTTTTCTTTGTTAGCGTGTTGCGAACGATCGCTGTCTTCAATCACTTGAAGTATTCCTTCTTTAGAAATGCGATTGGTAAGTTTTTCCTGAATCAGTAGTTTTTGCACTTCGTCAAGCACAGTTGAATTACCCACATCAAACGATAATTCTACGCGCGAAGAAACTTTGTTCACGTGTTGACCACCTTTACCACCGGAGCGGGTAGCGCGGAATTTGAGTTCGGAATGAAGGGTTGCGGGATCAAACATGGAACAAAGGTAATCTTGAAAAGGCTTTTGTATTATTCCCCCCAAACAAATTCCGTATTTTTGATCCAATGCGACCCCATTTCGGCTGGATTTTTGTTTTATGTACCTTGTTGTATAGTTTTTCGTTGCAAGCGCAAACCACCCGCACGCGCCGCGAAATTCAAAAGACGTATTGGCCAAATGGAACCATCAAAACAGTAACGGTGATTAAAACAACAACAGGGAAGTATGTCGATCTGTTTAATTACTATAAAAAAACGCATGTTAAGCAAACCGATTTTAACGAGCAAGGCATAAAAACACGCAAAACCGTTCGCATTACGAAACTTGGAAGAGGCGGGAAACCGTGTTACGAAATATATTCAAGCCAAACCGATTACGACGAGCAAGGAAAAATAACGCGTTACGAAGAATCGCAATGCGATAAGAATAAAACGAAACTCAAAGTTTATCAAAACGGAAAATTAATTTTTGTTCGCATCCACAAACCAGCACATTAAATATGAAACGCATATTTAGCATCGTTTTTTTTCTAGTATCCATTTTCGCACAGGCACAACTGATTGTTAAAGATGCCGATAGCCTCTCGTTGCATTACGCAACAAAAATGAAAACGTTGATCGATCGCAATCAATCGCTAAATAATCAGTATAGCATTGATTTGTACGGTGTTTCCATTTATGCTTCGGCGGCAGATAAAAAGCTAGCGAAACCAGAATATAAAATTACGTGGAGCGAATTGCCTTTGTTCAAACTCGTCATCAAAAACGAAACGCGCGAAGAAGCGCAGCGGATCTTACTCGAAAAAGGTGCTGGCCCATTTCCTCCCGAAATTCAAAAAGCATACATTTTACGAACGCCGCTCAGTTCCGAATTTGTCCCAATGGATGGAAAGCCATTGAATGGAATGCGCATCGCACTTGACCCCGGACATTTCGCAAACGATTCGTTGACCAGTAGGGTAGAAGATAAGTACATTGATTTTTATGTGAAAGAACAAGGGAAGACAGATAGCACGCACATCAATTTTTTTGAGGCGCAGTTGACGTATGCTACGGCTTCTTCGTTGGCTTTGTTTTTGCGTGGTTATGGGGCAGAAGTAATGACCACCATTCCAGAACAAGGAAAAACGGCGCTTGGCAAAACGTATTGGGATTGGAAAAAAACGGATTATGCGCACGCACTCGATTCGATGTTGCGTGTAAGACCAAGCGATGCTAATTTGTTGAAACTAAAAAATCCAAAATTCAAGAACGATGACCGTTTAATTTTTCGGTATGTTTTTCGTGATGTGGAATTGCGTAAGCGCGCGGCATTGATCAATGCGTTTCGTCCAGATCTTACGGTGATTATTCATTACAATGTAGATGAGAAAAATAAAGACTGGAAAGTGCCAACGAAGAAAAACTACTGCATGGCGTTTGTGGGTGGAAGTTTTAGCGCAGGTGAATTGGGCGATTCAGAAAAACGCTTCGATTTTTTGCGCTTGCTTTTAACGGATGAATTGGATCAGAGCATTAGTTTTTCTGGACAAGTAACAAGTCATTTTAAAAAGCACTTAAATGTGCCACTCGCGAAAAAATCTGATGCGGAGTATTTACAGACAAGTTGTACAAAAACCGAAAGCGAAGGCGTTTATGGTCGCAATTTATCCTTGTGTCGGCTTGTTCAGGGCGTTTTGATTTATGGCGAAACATTGTATCAAGACAATGAAAAAGAATGTATTTGGTTGAATGACGAAAAACAAGAGGGCGAAATCAAAAGTTTAAAAATGCCACGTACGCAACTGGTTGCAGAAGCTTATTTGCTTGGTATTTTAGATTGGGCCGCACAACAAAAACGTTGATCAGGATTGCAAAGAAAACTGTATCTTTCTTGCTCTAAATTATTTTCGATGCGCTTCCTTTTTTTACTTCCCGTCTTTTTGACAAAGATTCTTTTTGCACAGCAAACGAATCCGTCAACCATGCAGCAAGAAGCTGAACATTACGGACAATATACATATACAAACGAATTGAGTTGGGATAGTTTGCGTATTGCCGAAGGGCAAGCAGAAGTATCAGATCCGCTCGTTTTCGATTCGCGTGGATCGTGTACGCTCAACAAGCGTGTGTTTGGTTGGCATCCGTATTGGAATGGTTCGGAATACCTGAATTACCAATGGAATTTACTCAGCGACTTTTGTTATTTCGATTACCGCGTAAGTCCAAATACAGGAAACAACTTGAATGCTTCCTTTCAATGGACAACAAGCGCTGCTGTTACTGCCGCAATCAATAACAATGTTGATGTGCATATTTGCGCAAGTTTATTTTCCAATCACGCTACATTTTTAGCAAGTACAACAGCGCAGCAAACATTCATCAATAACATCATTTCGCTTCTGCAAGCGCGGGGCGGCAAAGGGGTAAACATTGATTTTGAAGGCATGGCGAGTACGGATCGTAATGCGTTTACAGCGTTTATGCAAACACTCAGTACCCAAGTACATACGGCTATTCCTGGTTCTGAAATTAGCCTAGCCTTGTATGCCGTTGATTGGGGTTATGTGTTTGACATTCCAGCACTCAATGCTTCGGTCGATTTATTTGTCATTATGGGTTATGATTATTACTGGACAAATAGTTCTTCTGCTGGTCCAACAGATCCGCTGTATTCCTTTGAAACGACATACAATTATTCTATTTCGCGCTCTGTAACATACTATTTGAAAGAAGGTGCACCCACGAATAAATTACTTTTAGGCTTACCCTATTATGGCCGCGAGTGGAGTGTTGTTTCCAATACAGTTCCTGCTGCAACAACAGGAAGTTATTCGGGTTCGGTTACATACACAACTGCGCGCAACAATGTAAACGGTTATTTTACCAATGCGAACGCAGAATACAATGGGTTGTCAAATTACTATCCATATACTGTTAGCAACACTTGGCGGCAATGCTTTATCAATAATGCATATACACTTGGCAAGCGTTTCGATTTTGTTAACCAACGCAATTTGGGTGGCATCGGAATTTGGGCCTTGGGTTATGATGATGGTTATGCCGATTATTGGAATGCTATACGTGATCATTTTAGCGATTGTGCCGTTGTTCCATGCAGCGATACCCTCTGGGATATGGGCGGCGCTGGACGCAATTATTATAGCAACGAAAATTATACAACCACGATTGCTCCAGCTAACGCGGCAAGTGTATCGCTCAGTTTTTTGACGTTCAATACACAATCCAATGTAGATTCGTTGTGGCTGTATGACGGTTCAAACACATCTGCACCTTTAATTGGTGTGTACAGTGGAAGTAATTCGCCTGGAACCGTCAATTCTACTGGACCAACATTGAGTTTGCGTTTTAAATCAGATGCCAGCACAACGAGTTCGGGATGGGTGGCTGTTTGGTCTTGTGTGATGGATGCGGTTGCGCCTACAACAACGGTTACTGCGCCTTCTGGCTGGCAGACAACCAATTTTAATGCAACGTTTACAGATGCTGATAATGTTGGTGGAACAGGGATCGAAAAAAGTTTTTATCAAGTTACCGATTTCAATGCTACCGAATGGCGTTCCAACAACACACGCGGTTTTTTCAACGACGATTTCGACCAAAACGTAATTCATCCCGATTGGACTTCGCAGGTTGGTATTTGGTCGGTAAATGCAAGTGGGAAATTGGAACAGAGCGATGAAACGCAAGGCAATACCAACATCTATGCACCACTCACACAAAATTTATCGAATCGGTATTTGTATCACTGGCAGGGAAAAATTACGGGAACGGGAAATAATCGTCGCGCAGGATTTCATTTTTTCTGCGATAATCCGATCTTGACCAACCGCGGAAATTCCTACTTCGTGTGGTTTCGTCTCGATCAAGCAACGATAGAGATTTATAAAGTGGTGAATGATGTGTTTACGTTACAATCGTCTTCACCATACACGTTCGTCAACAATCAATGGTACGATTTTAAAGTTTCGTATGATCGTATTTCTGGACGCATTGAAGTGTATGTCAATGATGCTTTTTCGGCTTCGTGGATTGATGCACAACCTTATGCCAATGGTTCACACATTTCTTTCCGCAATGGAAATAGCAATTGGCAAGTCGATAATTTTCGCGTGTATCGTTCGCGCTTTAGCAATGCACAAACACAAGTAACGGTGGGCAACTGTGGTGCTTGCGATGTGCGTTATGAAAATCCAAATCCAATTACGCCTTCGGCTCAAATTCGTTCACTCACAAAAGATAACGCTCATTTGCTTTCACAAATTGCAACTGCAACTGCTAATATTGACTGGACAGCTCCAACACCTGTAATGGTATTGGATGGACCAAGTGCAGATATTGATACTACATACAATAACCTTGTCATGGAAGCCAACTGGACCAATGCGTTCGATCCGAATTCCGGTTTGGCAAATTATGAATACGCACTTGGCTCAACACCCGGCGATTCGGATGTTGTCGCTTGGACTTCGCAAGCAACAACACAGGTTTATGAGTTGGGAGCTTATGCGCCGCAATGGTATTATTTTTCGGTACGCAGTTACAACAATGCTGGATTGCGATCGACTACGAGCATCAGTGATGGTCAAGAATTGGTATTCTTCTTGAATGCACCTGATGCTGAAGGTATAAGTTCGGTAACTGTTTTTCCGAATCCATTTGCCCAAACGCTTCAAGTAACGACAACGGTTCCTGCAACAATGAAGTTGTATGATATACATGGAAAAATTGTTGCGTCCGAAACTTTTGCAGCAACAAACGCCACTTGGTTTTTGGGCCAAATACCCGCAGGAATATATTTGCTCGAAATTCAAACTGAAAACGGAATCGAACACCGCCGTCTTATTCATCGCTAATGAGAAGATTTAGTAGCTTATTGTGTGTCTTGATGGCCGTGTTTTCGCTTCGTGCACAACAATCTGTTTCATTAGAACAGCTTGTTCCATCGGGTTCGTTCCAATATACCGACATCAAGTCGGCGGTGAAAGAATCGGCCCGATGTTATTGGTTGAATCTTGCTGGACCAGTTGAAGCCAACACAAAGGTTTTGGCCAAACTTCCTACACTATCCAATTTGATGATCTTGCAATTGTCGGCCAATCAGTACGATCAAATCCTTCCGGGATTTTGCACTTACACGAACCTCATTTATTTTTCTTCTGAAAAAAATCCCATCGAATTTTTTCCGGATTCGTTTGCCATGCTTGGACAATTGAAATACCTCGATTTGTATCAAACAAGCCTCGATTCGTTTTCAAATGGTATGGTTTGGTTGCCGCGCTTGCAATCGCTGCGGATTGTTGCCAATACCGACACATTTTATTTGTCAAAAAATATGGCCGCAATGGAGCGTACACTCGAACGGTTGGTGCTCGATTCAACACATATCGACTCATTGCCAGCGAGTATCGGAACGCTCAAAAAATTAAAACACCTTTCGTTGGTTCATACCGGAATTGATACATTGCCACCTGCGATCAAAAAATTAACGTCGCTTGAAACGCTTTTGCTCGATGGGAATCAACTCACGGAACTTCCGAATGAAATTAAATACCTCAAAAACCTCAAAGTGCTATCGCTGCGAAATAATAAAATTCAACACATCAATGACCGAATCTGTTTTCTCGAAAACCTTTCCCTGCTTGATTTGCGTGGCAATGCGGTGTCTGAATACGAAGTGGCTTGCCTCAAAGTGTTGCTCCCTGGCTGCCAGATTTTGAACTAATGCTTCGATTGCCGATTCAAACCTGTACTTTTGCAGCGTATGAACGAAGAACTGATTGATTTCCCCGACGCAGAACAAGAACTGTTTGAACACTTTCGATTTGTGGTCGATGCAGGTCAGGAGATGTTGCGTATTGACAAATACCTGCAACATAAAATCGCCAATGCTTCGCGCACAAAAATCCAATCAGCTGCTGATGCCGGAAATATTTTGGTGAATGATAAGCCCATTAAATCAAGTTATAAAGTAAAGCCCCACGATACGATCGCGATTCTATTACCACATCCGCCGCGTATTCATGAACTATTGCCCGAGAATATTCCAGTCAATATCACGTATGAAGATGATGAGTTCATCATCGTCAATAAAAATCCAGGTATGGTTGTACATCCCGGATTCAGCAATTATACAGGAACATTGGTCAATGCCATGCTTTGGCATTTTGAACATTTACCCAAATCGAGTGTCGAGAATCGCCCGGGTTTGGTGCATCGTTTAGATAAAGACACGTCGGGCATCATGGTTGTTGCGAAAACCGAATACGCGCTCGCACATTTGGCCAAACAATTTTTCGATCGCAGCAATGACCGTCGTTATTATGCACTGGTTTGGGGCGATTTTGAAACAGATGAAGGAACGATTGAAGGCCATATTGGCAGAAGCCTCCGCGATCGGAAAGTGCAAGATGTTTTTCCAGAAGGCGATCAAGGAAAACATGCGGTTACACATTGGAAAGTGGTGGAGCGATTTGGGTATGTTACGTTGGTGGAATGCAAATTAGAAACGGGAAGAACACATCAGATTCGTGTGCACATGCAACACATTGGCCATCCGTTGTTCAATGATGCAAGTTATGGAGGTGATTACATCAGAAAAGGCACAACATTTACGAAATACAAGCAATTTGTGCAACATTGTTTCGATGCTTGCCCACGTCAAGCCTTGCATGCAAAATCACTTGGTTTTGTACATCCCAAAACAAAATCGTGGATTCAATTCGACTCTGAATTACCTAACGATATGCAAACGGTCATTGAAAAATGGCGGCATTACAGCAAGTTCAACGCCTCGGAAGAATAGATTGATTTTGTGTTAGCTGGCGATCAATGCAACGCACAAAGCTCCTGCCAATGCATGGGTGTAAATGCTTCGAGCGAATTTAATTTTAGATCAGCAATGCAGAAACGTTCCTGTGTGTAATGTGCGGCAGCTGGAATAGCGACGCATTTCATACGCGCTGCTTTAGCGGCTAAAACACCATTGAACGAATCTTCAAATACCAGACATTTTGTTGGATCAACACGCAGGTGTTTGGCTGTTGTTAGAAATACAGCCGGATGTGGTTTGCCGTATGGTTCGTGTTCGGCAGAACAAATGAGTTGGAACGAATCGTAGATTTCGTAATGCTGCATGAGATTCCGAATCAGATGCAGCGGGGAAGACGAAGCTAAAGCAACAGGGATGTTTTGTTGTTTGAAAAAATCAAGTGTATTTTTTACACCAGCCATCAAACCCGCATGTTCAATAACTAGTCGTTCTACTTCTAAGATGATTTGTGTTTGTGTGTCTTCGACAACGAAATTGGGCCATGGATGACGTTCATACCACTGTTGAATCACTTCTTGAATGCGCGCACCCATCATGCGTTCGAAGTCTGACTCGTTGGGAGCAACACTGAGTTTTCCAAATACATTGGTTTCCGCTACACGCCACCAAGGTTCAGAATCAACCAATAGGCCGTCCATGTCAAATATCACCGCTTCTATCATGGCTTAAAGATAATAGTGAAAAGAAAACGGATGAAAGGGGAAATGTATAAAAACAGAAAACCCGACAAGCTAACCCCAAATTGCTTGCCGGGTTTTTCTGAATGTGTAGAGGACAATCCTCCTAAGCCTGCTTGATTGTACTACAGGACCCCTCTGAGTACGATGATGAGAATGAGAATTAAGCTGAACCTTCTCTTACAGGCATCACGAGAACAAATGTATATCTTGCTTCATGTGAATTAAACCTGCTTTTAGCTCCATTCGGACATTCGTTTAATCTTTTTATTTATTTAAAATGCTTAAAATCAATGTTTTGCATTTATTTTTACAGACATTGGACATTACTTATTTATACCATTCGTATTTGTCGTGAATACTTTGTCTTTGTAATCTGTGATGGTGTTGTATATCGTATCGCGCTCAATTGGGTGTCGGCCAACACCGCGAATCAATTCAACTAATTGTTCTGTTGTAAGTTTCGGATTCTGATCTTCTGCACCTGCCATCGAATAAATTTTTGTCGAATCGTCAATCGTTCCGTCAATATCATCGACACCAAATGCCAGTGATAATTGCGCTGTTGTTCGGCCAATCATTGGCCAGTATGCTTTTACGTGGCCGAAATTATCGAGGAAAATGCGTGCAACAGCATAGTTTTTCAAATCTTCAATAACAGAAACCTCGGCAATATCCGACATTTGATTTTCCTTGTTACGAAACTTTAACGGGATAAACGTATTGAATCCTTGCGTACGGTCTTGCAATTCGCGCAAGCGATTCATGTGATCGATGCGATGTGCGTATGTTTCGATATGACCGTAGAGCATTGTTGCATTGGATGGAATGCCAAGTTTGTGAGCCGTTTCATGAATTTCAAGCCATTGGTCGGAACTACACTTATCGCCAGCAATTTCTTCGCGAACCACTTCGTCAAAAATTTCAGCACCGCCGCCAGGTAACGATTCTAAACCTTGTTCTTTCAGGTAGGTCAGCCCTTCAACATAATTCATTTTGGCCTTACGAAACATATAATCCAGCTCTACCGAAGTAAATGCTTTGACGTGTAAATCGGGGCGATGTGCTTTGATATCACGAATCAAATCGCCGAAAAAATATAAATCCATTTTGGGATGAACGCCACCCACAATATGCACTTCGGTAACAGGTTCGCCATCATACTTTTTCACAATATCAAGCATTTGATCTTTGCTTAATTCCCAGCCCGCTTCGCGATTTTTATACAAACGTGAGTAGGAGCAAAATTTGCAATCAAATACACAGATATTGGTTGGCTCGATGTGAAAATTACGATTGAAAAATGTTTTATCGCCATGCTTTTTTTCGCGCACAAAATTGGCTAATGCACCCAAAAAACTGACTTCTCCTTTTTCATATAAAGCCAAACCTTCTTCCGGTGTTAGGCGTGTTCCTGAAATTACTTTTTGTGCAATTTTTTGAAGTTCTGGATGTACTTGTGGCGCAGTAATCAATGCATCAATTGCTGACGCTTTGGCGAGAATAGTCATGACTCAAAAGTATTAGAGTACAAATGTACGAAGCATAAAACGATAAGTACGTTTTAACATTTTAACAATCGAAGAAAAAAGAAATAAAAAAATCCGGTTCTGTTGGGAACCGGATTTTTCAAGGTATTGAAGCAGTTTTTAATCGAGCATGATTTTACGGGTAACGCGTAAGTTTCCTTGACGCACTTCTACAAAATAAACACCCGATGCGCGGCCTGTAAGATCGAGGCGGACTTCGTTTTCGGTCAGTGCATCGTAGTGCTGACGAATTACTTCTTCGCCGAGCATGTTATACACCATGATGTCGCATTGTTTTACTTGTAATGCCCCAAAACTAACTGTTAATTTTCCAGTTGTAGGAGACGGGAAAAGGTTGAGCGCAGCAGCCAATGTCAATTCATTAATGCCAACGGGTTGGCAGCCATTGGAGGTAAGCAATGCTGTACGTGTATTGTTCAGGCAGTTAACCATACGTGTTTTCTGACCTGCTGTAAACATATACATGCAAGCATCATCGGTATAATCCATGTAGTTCATCCACATGATGCCTGGCGCAGCACCAGTACAAGCATCGGTTTGAACGTTGTTTACAGCAAAGCAGCCGTAATTTTCAGAAGCTTGATTGGGCGTATCGGTAACAAAATCGGTACCGTTGCAAGCTCCACCATCATCGCCCCAAATATGACGTAAGTTGAGCCAGTGCCCAACTTCGTGTGTAGCTGTACGGCCTTTGTTGTAAGGGGATGTTGCACCAGTTTTTCCAGTGTATTTGTAGTGAAGCACAACACCATCAACGTTAGCTGGACCGCCAACAATAGAAGAATAGCCTAACAATTGATTGCCTAAATCGCAGACCCAGATATTGAGGTATTTATCGCGATCCCAAGCATTTGCACCCCCTGTAGAAGTTGATTTTACGTTGTCGTTGAAACTGAACGAGGCCACATTCGTTTGTGTGCGTTCTATTCCTGTTGTTGCATTGCCATTGGCATCGCGCTGTGCGAGGCAAAACTGAATTTCGCAATTTGCGGCAATGCCTTGCCATGCTGCGGGAACACTTGACGCATCGGCATTGGTCTTGCTGTAATCTTCATTCAATACTTGAAGTTGTTCAAGCAAGCGCGTATCGTTGATGTTTTCGGTAGCATTTTGATAAACGACATGGAAAACAACAGGAATGGTTATAACGGCTTGCGGTTGGCCAGCTGGCGCATTGCGTTGGGTTTCCGTTTCAGCATTGTCAATCAATTGCTGATATTCGGGATGCAAACGAAGCTGTTCGGTGATGTATTCCGAAGTTGAGCAACGATGAGGATGTTCCTGATTTTGTGCTGCGATTGTTCCAGACAAACCTAAGCCAAGAAGCAATGCAGGTAGTAGTTGTTTTTTCATGAAGGTTGGTGTTTTGTGCAATTCTGTGATCGCTAAAATAAGAGATTTTATGCAATGTCTGATACTTTCTAGCAAATACATGAATTAGCTAGATAAAACCATTTTTTTTGTCGATTATATCACGTAAACAAAGAACTTTACCGGATGAAAAGTATTATTCGTGAAGATCTAGAAAACCTAGAAGAATGGTATCGTTTTTATACTACACAGCATAATATCGAAGCCAGAGCAAAATTAGTTTCAGCGCTCGACCGTCTTCGTTATGAAATCCGTATGGGGGCAAGCATTCATCTAGAATATACCACCGGAATGCCTGAGCCTATGCTCATGCGTGTACTCCAAAACGAAAAAGATTTAGAACGTTGGGTGGAGTCGCGTTTTATGCGCTTAATAGAAGACTAAGCCGGAATAAAAATAGCCACTAATCATGCTTCCTGTCCGGTTAACACATCTTAACGAATTTTTCGCATACTTTTTGCATACCTTCGTTTTATACTGCAAATCAAATTTATGAAACGTATTTTCAGAATTACCCTGCTCGCACTTCCGGTCGCCGTCGGATTATGTGCTTATAGTTTTATCGGAAGCCGTTGTGCTGCCGCTCCGCATCCCGATGCCGGCGAAGCTACCGCGAAAGAAAAAGCAACGATCGATATCATGATGACGATTCTTACCAATGGTCATTATCGCCCTGTAAAAGTGAATGATGAATTTTCGCACAAAGTTTTTGATCTCTATGTTGAACGAAATGATTTCAATAAGAAAATTTTTCAGCAAGCGGATATCGACGAACTGAAAACGAAATTTTACAACGACCTCGATGATCAAGTCGAGAGTCAAGATTTTTCATTCTTCAATCGAAGTCTTGAAATTTTAAACAAACGCATCGCCGAAGATAAATTGATCTATGCCGATATTCTTGCCAAACCATTCGATTTTTCGGTGAAAGAAAGCATCGAACTCGATCCTGAGAAAACTGCTTACGCCAAAGATGATGCGGAAATGAAAGAAAACTGGCGCAAACATTTGAAGTATCAAACGCTCGTTCGTTTCCTCGATTTGCGTGAAGAACAAGAGAAAGCCAAGAAAGAAAATAAGCCCGATTTCAAAGAAAAATCGGATGCCGAATTAGAAGAGGAAGCGCGTAAAAAAGTAAAGAAAAGCCAAGACGATATTTTTGAACGCCTCGGTAAAATCGACCGCGATGACCGCATGTCGGTCTATCTCGGAACAATTACCAGCATGTACGATCCGCATACCGAATTTTTTCCGCCAAAAGACAAAGAAAATTTCGACATTCAGATGTCTGGTCAATTGGAAGGAATTGGTGCAACCCTTCAAGAAAAAGAAGGCTATATCAAAGTAAATGCAATTGTTCCCGGAAGTCCTTCGTGGAAACAAGGGCAACTCAAAGCTGGTGATTTAATCATCAAAGTTGCACAAGGTGATAAAGAACCCGTTGATGTTGTGGGTATGAAAATCGACGATGCGATTAAAATGATTCGCGGAAAAAAAGGTACTGAGGTTCGCCTTACGGTTAAGAAGCCTGACGGCGAAACCATCGTTATTCCAATCATCCGCGATATTGTTATTCTCGAAGAAACATTTGCACAAAGTGCCATCATCGATCAAGACAAAAAAGTAGGCTACATCAAATTGCCTTCGTTTTATGCCGATTTTACAAAAGATAAAAGTGCAGGACATAGTTCTGCCGAAGATGTTGCCAAAGAAATTGAAAAACTGAAGAAAGAAAAAGTAAGCGGCATCATCCTCGATTTGCGCGACAATGGCGGCGGTTCCTTGTATGAAGTCAATAAAATGATTGGTTTGTTTATCCCAGAAGGCCCAGTAGTGCAAGTAAAATCGCGCGATATGGGAACAAAAGTATATCAGGATGAAGACAAAGGAAAAGTGTTGTACGATGGGCCATTGGTTGTATTGATCAATGAGAACAGTGCTTCTGCATCAGAGATTCTTGCCGCAGCCATTCAAGATTACAAACGTGGTGTCATTATGGGTTCTTCGGCTTCTTTCGGAAAAGGAACGGTGCAAAATTTTGTCGATATGGATAAAATGCTCGATCGTGGGAATATGTCGCTTGCTCCGCTAGGCGCTGTAAAAATTACCATTCAGAAATTTTACCGCATCAATGGTGGATCAACACAATTGCAAGGTGTTTCTTCCGACATTATTCTACCCGGAATTTACAGTGCGATTGAAACCGGCGAAAAAGATTTGGAATATCCGATGGAGTGGGATAAAATTCCATCCGCACTTTTTGAAGTATGGAAGAACAAACCCGATTACGAAAAGATCCGCAAAAACAGTTCTGCACGTGTTGCTAAAAATCCGGCTTTTGGTCTCATCACCGAAAAATCTAATCAGCTCAAACGCGAAAAAGATTTGACAACGGAATCGTTGTATATCGAAGATTTTAAAGCTTCGCGAAGCAAACTGGAAGAAGAAAATAAAAAGTTCAAAGCCTTAGAAGAGCCTGTAAAATCAATGCAGGTAAGTTTGTTGCCCGTTGATGTGAAAGCCCTCAATGGCGATACCGCAAAGATGGCCCGCCGCACCGATTGGATGGATAAAGTGAAGAAAGATGTATATGTCAGCGAAGCCGCTTATGTGATTCGTGATTTGAAATAGATTTTTTCGGAATGAAGTAAAAGCGTCATGCAGTAATTCTGTATGACGCTTTTTTGCAGATAATCCAAATGTTTGATTATCCATCTTTTTTTTGTTTGAATAGCTAACTTTTTGTATATTTGTAAAAAATAGAGCTATGTCATCTTTAATGAATAACCAAAAAATTGGTTCTCGTTTGTC
Source organism: Bacteroidota bacterium (assembly GCA_013298545.1). GTDB lineage: Bacteria > Bacteroidota > Bacteroidia > Palsa-965 > Palsa-965. The sequence goes on from JAAFIA010000016.1 coordinate 47,275, forward strand.
GAAACTACGTGAGCATCATGGCTATTCGCAAGCTGATGTTGCGAAACGATTGAAGATAGCCCGACCAGCATACACTCAACTTGAGTTAGGAAAGCGATCTATTCAAGTCAATGAACTTATTGCGATTTCTAATTTGTATAAAATTTCAATCGATCAATTTCTTGCTCCAGATTTTCAATTGGATATTGAACTGCCAACTGCCAAAGAATCAAAACAAGAAAAGCAAGAACTTCGTATATCATTGCCAAAGCTGCAAGTTGAGAAGTTTAAACAAATTCTACTTTATATTCTTGAACGATGCGCAGCAAAGCCAAATTTTGGAGAGACCTTGCTTTATAAGTTGCTATATTTTAGCGACTTTAATTATTACGAATTGTATGAAGAGCATTTGACGGGTGCTGAATATCGTAAGCTACAGTTTGGTCCTGTACCACAAAAAATGAATCTGATCATTGAGCAAATGAAAGCCAATCAACAATTGGATTGCTATTTAACTAAAAGCCACATCTATGATCAGAAAAGATATATTCCTCTTGTACACGCTGATATTTCTTTGTTAAAAGCAACAGAAAAAGAAGTCATTGATCGTGTGATTGATCAATATTCTGATTGGACAGCCAAAGCGATTAGTGAGTATTCGCATAAAGATATTCCCTGGGCAGTTACCACGATAAATGAAGTTATTGATTATGAATTGGCTTTGTACCGTGAAAGTCCATACACCGTTAGAATGTATAAAGAGGAGGATGTATGAAATTTGACTACTTGAAAGAATACCTTAAAGATTTGAAATCGCTTTCGAAGAAGTACAAAAGCTTGCCAGATGATATGAAAGTTGTTGAGAAAATCCTTGCAACTTTTCCCGATGCACGACCACCATTTAGTTTTGAATTAGATGGTTTACGCATCAAAGAATGCATTATTAAAGTGAAGAAAATTGCCTGTAAAAGTTTAAAAGGCAAAGGTGTGAATACTGGACTTCGGTTGATCTACGCTTATTTCGCATTAGAAAAACGCATTGTATTTATAGAGCTTTATCAGAAATCGGATAAGCCGAATGAAGATCGAGGTCGGATTATTGAAAACTTTAAATAGTAAAAGGAGGAATGACAAAACAAAAAAGCCCTGCTGAAATTTTTCGGCAGGGCTTTTTAATGTTGGGTGTGTTGAGCTTACCCCAATTTCACGCACCGCATACTGATACTCCCCAAATCAAACCCTTCATAAATATGCGTCGCTGCTTCCTCTTTTTCTTGCAAACCGAGTGTGTAAAGCAATGGCAAATAATGGTCATTGGTTGGTACGGACAAGCGCGCTGCTTTTCCTAAATTCTCGTAGCTAATTAATTCACTGTGCTTTCGGTTGTCGATGCGCGTTTTTACGGCGGTATCAAATTCGAGCGCCCAATCCATGGTTGCCGGATTCGGGTTTTGAAAATCAAGACGGCCTAAATTGTGAACGATATTTCCACTTCCAATAATTAAAATTCCTTTTCGACGCAAAGCATTTAATTCTTGCGCCAGTTCGTAATGCCATTGTGGCGATTTGGTGTAATCAATGCTCAATTGAAAAACTGGAATACCAGCATCGGGCCACAAATGTTTCAATATCGTCCACGCACCATGATCGAGGCCCATGTGCGCATCGGTTTGTACTTGCGTTTTGGTAATGTGCGATTTGACAAATTCGGCAGCCGTTGGATCGCCCTTGGCCGGATATTTTACTTGCGATAATTCGGGCGGAAAACCTCCAAAATCGTAAATCGTTTCTGGATTTGGAGCAACCGATACACGTGTACCCGATGTCAGCCAATGGGCTGAGATAACCAATGCTGCACGTGGTTTCGGAAGTGCAACTCCTACACGCGTTAAGGTTTGTGTAAAGGGATTGTCGTACAACGCATTCATCGGATTACCATGACCAATAAAAAACGCTGGCATTTTATCAGTTGTAGAAAGTTCATCCGTGATTTTCTTGAAACCACTCAGTTGCATAGCGATTGTTCCGAAGGTTAGTGCTGATAAAAAATGACGACGATCCATGATGACTCCTGTTGTGTTCAGCATGATTCCGTTGGGTAACGGAATCATGCTGAAACAATATTAATACAAGAAACGCTCAGAAACAATTTTACCGTCTTTCCAACGCTGAACAGCCACTTGCGTAACTTTCACCGCACCGTATTCTTTATGTGTATAATCCATTGTACTTTCAATACAAGCCGTATCGCCGCTCACTAATACTTGACCAAGCGAAGCACCACGAAATTCTGTAATATTTCCAAAAAAATCAAGCTCACGCTGACGGTTTGCTGCTTTGCCAACAGTTGGTGGCATATCGTTTTCTTGCATCACGACATTTTCGTCGTAATATTTTTCGAAGGCATCCATTGCCTGGCCCGACAATACCATTTGGTAAAGTTCGTTGACCGATTCTTTGATGTTGCTCATTGTGCTTTGTTTTTAAATGTTTTAGCAAATATATGTAAATACATTTAATGTATATACATATAATTAAAAATATTTTTTGCTGATCAGTAATTTGTTCAATTAAAGTAGTGATTTGGCAATGCGATGCGCATTCGCCATGAGCGAAAGTGTAAGCCCTTTGGCGGGCAAAAAGGTCATCCCAGAACCATCGGCAACATAAACAGATTTTGTGCCGTACAGCAAACCATTCGATGCCAGCGAAAAAGGTTTTTCTTGAGACGAGTAGGGAAGCGCTCCTGCATAATGGATACTCGAGCCATGCCCAGGATGCACCACCTTTAATTTCCAAGCACCTATTTTGCGAAGTGCTTGCGCATAGATTTTTTCGCGCGCTTCTGTGTGCGCTTGTTGCGCTGCGCTGCGAACGTAGGAAACGGCAAGCAAATCGGCTGTTGGTGAAGCTGTGCTTTTTTGCAACGTTAAAAATTGTCCGTCGCTGAATTTTTCTGGATGATGAATGCCTGCAATCAGCATGGCTGGAAGTATGTATTGCAATACCGTTCGTGCATCGCGGGTATTGAGCGGTGTTTCGCGAATGAGACGAAACAACAAGAGCGAACGATACGAATAAATAGAAGCCATCGCCACATCGTCATGCCGTTTTCCCGCATCATGAAACAAGGCAAGCTGTGCGAAACCGATATTTTTTTCAGGCATCGATTTTCCAAAACGTGCTGGAATGATGCAAGGCATATAGGTATAGGGATTGCAAAGGATTGGAAGTTTCGCATCAAAACCTCCAGCTATTGATCGCATCACGATGCGTGCTGTTCCCAATACGCCTGGCGCAAGTACCAATCGTTTGCACAGAAAAACTTTCGATTCTCCAGTTTCTAAGTGTTGTGCAACAACATCAACGCCCGATTCATTTTCCGAAAAGTGTGTAACAAGCCATCCACCTTCGTAAGAAAAATTAGCATGTTTTTTTAAAGCATCAATGGTTATCCACGGACGATAGGCGGCTTGTTCCGCGTCGTCATAAAAATCCATATCGCGAAGACGTGTCGCTTTTCGGTTGTCTTTATCTGCTGTTAACAAGGCAAGACAAGGACGGCCTAGAAAAAATCCGTTTTTATTTAAAGACTCTTTTTTGCCAGCATATTTTTTCAATAAAAAACTTGCGGTATCATCTGTCGGTGTGGCTTGTTGAATGCCTGCAATAAAACTGCTTGTATAATTCCGTGCATCATCGTTTGCACCAGAAAGCCCGATCCGATCGGCTACCGTTTGATAGGCTTCGCGCATTTCGGCTACGGGCAATCCGGCAAGATTCATTTCGGTTTCAGAAAACACACAAGAGCCTAAGCCCCAGCCACCACCCAAACCGCCATACGCCAAACTTTCCATCGGCGAAAACGTTTCGGAAAGCAAGGGTAAAAATTTTTCTACTTCAGCAATTAAGTGTTGACGGCCCGGTGTCAATTGCGCACCCGTTCCGATTTCGTCTTGTGGAAGCGATTCGAATTTTTTTCCTAAAAACGTTTCGTGTTGCGCTTCGCTCGTAGTGCGTTGTTGAATAAATGCCGTAGGATCGGATTGGTGCTCGTTTGTTTTTCCACCATCGAGCATAAGCACTTGCACACCTTTCTCGACAAGTGTTTGCGCAGCCATTGCACCTGTGCAACCAGAACCAACAACAAGAACATCAACCCGATTCATAAATAGTTAAATCAGTTTTTCATTGTTGCGGTGGCGGTCTGCATCGCGTTTGGTTTTCTTCTCCAAATTGCGCGCAAGCGATTCCGTCAGATCAACACCCGTTTGGTTTGCTAGACAAATCAATACAAATAAAACATCGGCCATTTCGTCGCCAAGATCATGCGCCTTATCCGATTCTTTAAACGATTGTTCACCATATTTTCTCGCCATGATGCGCGCCACTTCACCCACTTCTTCCATCAAAATTGCGGTGTTGGTGAGTTCATTGTAATACCGCACACCATACGTTTTGATCCATTGATCAACTGTTTCCTGTGCTTGTGCGAGTGTGAGTGAAGGTGCCATTGGTCAATTTTTAAAAATGCGTTTGCAATATCGTGATTTTATTTTGCTGTATGTGCAAGGAAAGTTGCCCAAGCCTTTAAACAGCTTCGGAAAAGGGTATATTTGCAGTATGCAATTTCTTGCACTATTCCGCGAAAGTTTACTGTTTGCACTCCATGCCATGCGAGTCAATCGGCTGCGCACCATGCTTTCGTTGCTTGGTATTACGATTGGGATCTTTGCCATCATTGCGGTTTTTACAGCCGTTGATGCTATGGAATATAAAGTCAGAAGCAGCGTAGAATCGTTGGGCGACAATGTTGTTTTTGTTCAGAAATGGCCTTGGGTATTTACGCCCGAAACGCCTTGGTGGGATTACCTCAATCGTCCTGTTCCAAAATTGGACGAAGCCGAAGAAGTTGCCCGCCGCGCGTCCTCCGCAGAAGCCGTTGTGTTTGCCGTGAACACACGCAAAACAGTTAGTGCCGGAACCAGTTCTGTTGAGAATGTAACCATCAATGCCGTTTCTAAAAATTACGAACGGGTCAAAACATTTGATTTACTCGATGGACGCTTTTTGACCGATCAAGAAACCGAAGCAGGAACGCCTGTTGTGGTGCTTGGGTATGCGGTTTGGATGGCGGTTTTTCACGGACAACCTGCCGTTGGGCGCGATGTTAAAATTTTTGGACGCAATATGCGTGTTGTTGGTGTTTTTGCTAGAGAAGGAGAGAGCATGTTTGGCAATAGCCTCGATGCACAAGCGGTTATTTCGGTAGAATTTGCGCGGCGTGTCATTGATATTCGTACCGACGAATTAGATCCGTACATGATGGCCAAAGCAAAACAGGGTGCAAATGTAGAGCAGTTAAAAGATGAGCTTACCGGAATCATGCGCGCCATTCGTCGAGTGAAACCAAGTGTTGATGATAATTTTTCGCTCAACGAAGTCAGTGTGCTTTCTGGTCCGCTCGATCAGATGTTTGATATTGTTGGTACGGCTGGCTGGATCATCGGTTGCTTTGCCATTCTTGTTGGTGGTTTCGGAATTGCAAACATCATGTTTGTGTCTGTGCAAGAACGCACCAATCAGATTGGTATTCAGAAATCATTGGGTGCAAAAAACTGGTTTATTTTGGCTCAGTTTTTAATGGAGTCGGTCATCCTTTGTTTGATTGGTGGGATGATTGGTTTATTGCTTGTTTACGGTGGAACAAAATTATTGGCGTGGGCAGATCCCGATTTTGCAATGCCACTCACCACATCAAATATTATTCTGGGTCTTTCTATTTCTGGATTGATTGGTATTCTCTCTGGGTTTATTCCATCGTATTCGGCAGCGCAGTTAGATCCTGTTGAAGCAATCCGTAGCAATTCATAAGGCATGGCATACCAAACCTATATTCGTCCACGTGTACTAACCATTTTTTGTATAGTTGGTTTTGTTGGACGATTGATTTTTTTGCCAAGTATGTTTTCTCCCGAAGTACGCAAGATGGGCGATTTTTATCCGGCATTATTTGGCTTGTTTAATGCGCTTACGTTTGTGGCTTTTGTCGGTGTGTGGCACATGAAACGTTGGGGCGTATCGCTATATCTGTATGTATTCTTACTTCAATTGATTGTAGGTGTACTGGTCGATTATGTTTCCATTCTTCGTCTCGTAACCGGTCCAATTTTTCTAATTCCGTTTTTGATTTATTACAAACGGATGGATCCTAATTTGTAATTCTGGATGCATTACTTTATTTCCGAAGACGTTTCGCGTTTGAATCTCGACTGGATTCATTATGCGTTGAGTCATTCGTATTGGGCAGAAGCCATTCCAAAAGCAACAGTTGAAAAGTCGATACAGCATGCCATGTGTTTTGGGGTTTACACGGAGGCAGGCGAACAAATTGGGTTTGCGCGAGTGATTACCGATAAAGCTACGTTTGCTTATTTATGCGATGTGATTGTTGCGGAACAAATGCAGGGGCAAGGAATTGGTAAGGCATTGATGACCCATATTTTTGCACACGCCGATTTGCAAGGATTGCGCCGATTTACGCTCGCTACGCGCGATGCGCATGGCTTGTACGAACAATATGGTTTTACAGTCGTAAAAGATCCGTCGCGGTTGATGGAAATTGTTCATCGCGATTTGTATGTGCGGCAGGCGCGGGAAGAGATTTAAAACAAAAAACGCGGCAAGCAAAAATGCAAGCCGCGTTTTTAATGAAAACTAAAATCAATTTATTTCGATAAGTATAAATTCCGTTCCGAATAAATCTGGTGGAAAAACTCGTCGTGCAAATCATCAATAAACTGAATGGCTTCGCCTGTTGATTTCATCTCTGGTCCAAGTTCTTTTTGAACGTCAGGGAATTTCTCGTAAGAGAACACCGGAATTTTGATGGCGTACCCTTTTTTGCGCGGATTAAATGTAAAGTCTTTTACTTTTTTCTCGCCAAGCATGAGTTTGGTGGCGTAATTGACGTACGGCTCATCGTAAGCTTTTGCAATAAACGGAACTGTGCGTGAGGCGCGCGGGTTGGCCTCAATCACATAAACAATTTCGTTTTTGATTGCAAACTGAATGTTGAGCAAACCAACCGTGTTTAATGCTAAGGCAATGGTTCTCGTTTGTTCCTCAATTTGTTTCAACACATTTTCAGAAAGATCGAATGGTGGCAATACCGCATACGAATCGCCAGAATGAATGCCAGCCGGTTCAATGTGTTCCATGATGCCAATGATGTACACATCTTTTCCATCGCAGATCGAATCCGATTCCGCTTCAATTGCACCATCGAGAAAATGATCCAGCAAAACTTTATTGCCTGGAATATCGTGCAACAATTTCACGACATGCTGTTCCAATTCTTGCTCGTTGATCACAATTTTCATGCTTTGTCCACCAAGTACATACGATGGGCGAACGAGCAGCGGGAATCCAAGTTTGCGCGAGAGGATGATGGCTTGATCGGCATCTTCAATCACACCAAATTCTGGATAGGGGATATTGTGTTCGCGCAAGAGCGTTGAGAAACTACCACGATCTTCAGCCAAATCGAGCGATTTATAATCGGTACCAATAATTTTAATCCCGAAGCGTTCGAGTTTTTCTGCCAACTTCAACGCTGTTTGTCCGCCCAATTGCACAATTACACCAACGGGTTTTTCGTGCAAAATAATTTCATAAATATGTTCCCAGAAAACAGGCTCGAAGTATAATTTATCGGCCACATTAAAATCGGTAGAAACCGTTTCTGGATTGCAATTGATCATGATGGTTTCGTAGCCACATTCTTTTGCAGCAAGCACACCATGTACGCATGAATAATCAAATTCAATGCCTTGCCCAATACGATTTGGTCCAGAACCTAAGACAACAATTTTTTTCTTATCGCTGCTAATACTCTCGTTTTCCTGCTCAAAAGTGGAATAGTAATACGGTGTGCGCGCTTCAAATTCGGCAGCGCAAGTATCAACCAATTTATAGGCACGGCGGATATTCATTTCATCCGCACGTTTATTGAATACTTCACTTTCGAGGCAACGCAATAAATGAGCAATCTGCCGATCGGCGTAACCTTTCTGTTTTGCTTCGTGCATCAACTCACGCGGAATGTTGTGAATGGAATGCCGCTCGATTTCTTTTTCCAAAATCACGAGGTCTTCGATCTGGGCCAAAAACCACGGGTCGATTCGAGTAAGTTTCTGAATAGTTTTGACCGAAATACCCAATTTAATCGCATCGGCAATCATAAACAAACGATTCCATGATGGACGTTCGAGCGCGTTGAGCAATTCTTGTTGGTTGGTAATTTCTTTTCCGTCGGCACCAATACCGTTGCGTTTGATTTCTAAGCTTTGTGCCGCTTTTTGCAAAGCTTCTTGAAAGCTGCGACCAATGCCCATGACTTCGCCAACCGATTTCATCTGAAAACCGAGTTCGCGATTGGTGCCTTTAAACTTATCGAAATTCCAACGCGGAATTTTGACAATGACATAATCCAAGGTCGGTTCAAAGAAGGCCGATGTGCTTTGTGTAATTTGATTCATCAGCTCGTCGAGGTGATACCCGATGGCCAGTTTAGACGCAATCTTCGCAATCGGATAACCCGTTGCTTTGGAAGCAAGTGCCGAAGAACGTGAAACACGCGGATTGATTTCGATGGCAATGATATCTTCATCGTTATCGGGACTTACCGCAAATTGAACGTTGCAACCACCAGCAAAATTTCCAATCGAGCGCATCATGAGAATGGCCATGGTACGCATTTTCTGATACGTTCTGTCAGAGAGTGTCATGGCTGGCGCAACGGTAATCGAATCGCCCGTATGAACGCCCATGGGATCAAAATTTTCAATGGAGCAGATGATGGTTACATTGTCGTTGCTATCGCGGAGCAATTCCAACTCAAATTCTTTCCAACCCAAAACGGCTTTATCAATCAAGACTTCATGAATGGGCGAAGTTTGCAGGCCACGATTGAGCGCTTTGTCGAAATCTTCTTTCAGATATACGACCGCACCGCCGCTACCACCGAGTGTAAATGAAGGTCGAATGACGAGTGGAAATCCAAATTCTTGAGCAACGGCTTTACCATCGAGAAAGGATTTGGCGATTTTCGAAGGCGCCATACCTACGCCAATACTTTCCATCCGCATACGGAACAGATCGCGGTCTTCGGTTACTTTAATGGCTTCAATATCGACACCAATCATGCGCACTTTGTATTTTTTCCAAATACCCATTTCGTCGCATTTGAGAGCGAGGTTGAGTGCGGTTTGCCCGCCCATGGTTGGCAGCACCGCATCAATTTGGTGCTTTTCGAGAATCTGAACAATGGATTGTGTAGTAAGTGGCAGCAAATAAATATTGTCTGCCGTTACTTTATCGGTCATGATGGTGGCCGGATTGCTATTGATGAGGGTAACCTCAATGCCTTCTTGGCGAAGGGAGCGAGCCGCTTGGGATCCGGAGTAATCAAATTCGCAAGCCTGACCAATAACAATAGGGCCGGAGCCGATGATCAGAATGTGTTTGAGGGAAGTGTCTTTTGGCATGGATGAAGTAGAACCGTGTAAAATCACGCGAAGGTACAGCGATTGCGCCTTGTTGCATGCTGATTTGATGGCTATTTATCCACGATTTCAAAGATTTTCAACAATTGCACGAAGGCTCGGAAAGGATGTGTATTTTTGTCCTTTGTTGCTAAAAGTTGCAAGAGCCATTTCTTCGGCTTGTTAAATGCAATCAGTCCCTTTCGCTCCATCTTAATTTCAGTTTGTCTTTGGTTTTTGCCAAAAGACTTGACATTTGCTCTTAGGTATCTTATATTTATACGAAGAATCAAAACATGTCAATCGTTCCGAGCTACTGGACCAATTACTGGAATTTGCACAAAGAATTAAATTGGGCAGAAGCAATCATTCGTGGTAGGCTCAAATTAGGTCAGCGTTCCAAGTCATACGAACTAGAGCATGGTAGTTATTTAGAATGCGAGCTTCTCCCCAATATTGAAGATGAGAAGTATATCATTGAAGTGTCAAGCCTCTTTGGTAATCAAAAACGAAAAGCAGTTATTTCTTTTGTAGAGCCTGAGATTCAATCGGAATATCCTAATTTGAATGTTTTCTTTTTTGAAGATTCTTATTTGTTAATTTCTCAGCAAAACGATTGGGTAGAACTTGCCGGAATCGTTACGAGTGTTTTTAAAAAAGCGGACAATAGTTACCAAATTATTGAATCAAAAACAAAACGAGCTTGGATTCCGATAAACCTTACAACGATTCCTGTTATTTATTCAGAGATCAACACTTGCGCTGATTTTGAAGAACGACTTGCTAAACTAGATGCTACTTGGCTAAAGAGAATCGGAAGGCATATATTAGGATGTGAGCAAAAACGATTGACATCTTCCATTGTTGAAACAGGCAAAATAGAATCTGCGCTACCACCAAGCCCTTTTCCTGATGAGCAGTCAGTTGCAGGTATCATTTCAGAAAATGACTTGCATTTTTATGATCGGCTTTTGCTTGCTTTAGTCTTAATGCCCCATATTTTCCCCGAAAAACTTGATGCCATTTTTATGGAGGAAGATTCACGCATTGATAAGTGTGTGGGTGGCTTAAAAGGTCAATCATCGGGTGTGTTTCTTCCTACGGCGCAAACGTTTTTATTCCTTGTTGCCGGATTTGATGCACATGATCGTACTAGGGGCTATGATTGGTTGTGTCATCGAAGTCTGCTCATTCAAAATGATGTTGTGAGCATACAACCAACCGCAGTAGGCGATGTTTATTTGAGTGGCGTTTTATCTATCAATGAGTATTACTTACAATTGCTAATAACAGGAAATGCAAGCGTTGAAAAACCAAAAGAATAAAGTCAATTAAAAAGGAAAGATCATGTTTTCAGAAAAAAAAATGATGCATACGGCAATGCCGCAACAGGTGGAAAGTAAACCTAATTCGACAACAGAACGTGCGAATCAAAAAGCAGATCCATTGCCAATTTTATCGAATACAAAAGAAGGCAACCAAAATAAATTTTTAAGTCAAGTAGGTAAAAAAGATGATAAAGGATTAGATCCGTCTTTCGATCAGTCGATCATTGAATCAGCGGCAGATAAAACGGATACGCCCGATGTTTCCATATCCGAAGTTGATTCGCCTACTACACCTGATAAAATGATGCAAAAACGAATACCTCCACGCGTTGGAACGGAGGTTGATGTTATCGTAAATAAAGGTTCTGCAACGTTATCTGTTGCCAACCAAGATGCCGGTAATGGAACGGTTCTAGTAAATGAAAAAGAAACATTGACATTAGGAAAAGGGACGCATAAAATTACATTGAAAGGCAAAGATCAAACCACGCCGGGCAATTCAGGCAAGTTGAATCTAGTGGCGAAAAGTGGCGATAAACAAGTCGCCACTAGCAATGGATTTTCCGTTGCAGCGATTCCTCAAAATTGGTCTGTAAAGTTATTGTCTGTTTTAGATAATGCTGCTGACCCCAATTCAAAAGTAGGGATGTCTGTAACCAATAGTTGGGAATCTGATAGTGGTGATTTGAACGATCTAGATCAGGCGGAGAGGTCGGAATCTGTTGAAAAAGCAATAGCAACAGGTATTTTTAGCAGCGCGACTGCTAAAAATTCAACTTACAAAGCTGCAAAAACGGGATCAATTACTGATACACATGCTGTCGGCCCTCGTGAGCAATTAAAAAGCGTTGGAGAGAGTGTTAATAACCAAACGTTCAAATTTCTCGATAAGCGAACTGGTGCAGCCGAAATACCTGCAACAAATTCTGGATTTGAAATAGCTAGATCTATAAAAAATGGAGTGTCGGTAGAGAAATTTACCTTTCAAGTAACTAAGTCAGGTAAGGGTGTAACTGCTAACGGCATAACATCAAAAGCTGGTTCAGGTTCTGCAACATCTGGTGAAATTAATCTTCCTTAAATCCTTTCATTATGCTTCGCCTTTCAATACTTTCATTAACTATTTTATTCCTTCAATGCACTCCATCCTCAAAACAGCAAATTTTGAAACACAACACAAAACAGCTTTACGATAGCACAATTTCTGTACCGCCATATTTACAAGACTTTTGGGGCGGATATCAAGTGCTTGATCAGATAACAGGGCGTTTTGTGAATGTGTCTGAGGAAATACAAAATTGGTTGAAAGCATATCCCTTTTGGATGGATAAAGGCCCAATAAAAAATCAACGACGTTTGACGATTACATGTCAGAAAACTATTTTTAAAATCAATGAGGCAATTCGTATTGCGCATTACATTGAGGAGTTAGATTCTGGTCAAATAATTTATGGTATGGGGCCTAAACAAATCACCAACGAATTTGTCAATGATTCCTTGTGTACACCAAGTTCATTAGATTCTAATACACCATGGCTTGGTTTGACGTATGATGGCGAGGTTACAGATTCTCCGGGTTTGGATTACAATTTTGAAATCACAACCTATCGTTTTTCTAAGGAAGGAACATATACGATATATTGGAAGCCTGGAGATTATTGTTCAAATGGTTTGATTATTTATGTGGAAGAATGAGTTTTAGTAAAACGTGGCTTAGGTTAAGTATACTTGCATGAAGTTTAAAAACGTGCTATTTATCCACGATTTCAAAGATTTTCAACAATTGCACGAAGGCTCGGAAAGGATGTGTATTTTTGTACTTTGTTTCTAACCCAAAATCTGCTTTTTTATGGTTCCTGATTATGTAACTGAGCCGCCAAGGCCAAATGCACAGCGCGCACGAACGGCTTGTTCGTTTATGTGGGCGATGTTGGTATTGAGTTTGTTGATGATTTTTGTAAACTATATGCTTGTCGAAATCAAAGACAGAGACCCCGAAGATTCGAGTACCGCTGTTATGGCAATTGGATTTGGGCTTGTAGCATTCATTTATCTAGTGGTCTATATATTGACCATTATTTTTTTCATCATGTGGTTTCGCCGTGCTTATTACAACTTGCAGAAGTTTGGCCCGCCATATCCCGATTATAGTGAAGGTTGGGCTTCTGGTGCTTGGTTTGTTCCATTCTTGAATTTAGTACGACCAGTCCAAATCATGCGCGAAATATGGGATTTAACGCCCAATGCACTTCGCGAACCGTCTGAGAAAAAAGAATTGCCTGGTGGTGGAATGATTAGTTTTTGGTGGGCAACTTGGCTGATTGGCAACATTGCAGCCAACATCGCTAGTCGTATTGATACATTTGGATCAAATGCATCTGCAATTTTTATCCTTCAAGTTATTTCAGGTATCAGTCATGTCATGGCTGCATACCTATTGATTCAAATCATCCGTACAATTTCCATCGAAGAAGAAGCCTTGGCTGAACGTACACGCGTTGTTACCTTACAACGTCAAAGCGAGTGGATGCATGCACAGCAAGCGCAAGAACAAGAGGCACAAACCAATTCGCAAAACTGGCAAAATCCCGCTGCTGATCATCCTTTGCCGCAAACGCCTCCAACAGACACGCCTCCAGCATCCGATCGGTGGATGCCGCCGCAACAGTAAATTATTGTATTGCCACTGCTGAAAAAGGAATAATAAAAAACACCGCCATTCTTTCAAGAGGCGGTGTTTTTGTTTTAAAGAGAAAAATATTTAGAGCGAAGAAAGATCAGCTTTCTGTAAGTATTTTTTTGCGTTTTCGATTTTCTTTGGAAAAAGAACTTGGTCTTTCAGTTTGTAGGCAACCAAAGACAAAAGCCCCGATTCAGGTACCTGAATGAGTTTTTCGGATGATTGTTTTTTCATTTTCATAATGTAAAATTAGCTATTTTTTCGGAATATCAATAGTGCATCGTACTTTTTATATTGGATGTATGGCTCAAAACTTGTGCCATTTTCCTTTTTGCAGCCACCTTGGAAGTCAAAGTCAATGTTTAACTGCGCGTGATTTTTATCTAGATATTTTTGATAAATGCTGATTCGCTGATTTATCTTTCGACAAGACTCTTTACAGTTCTTCGCACAAGTTGATTTGCATACATCTACAAAATCGGATCTACTG
>JAAFIA010000017.1:0-36559 GCA_013298545.1 Bacteroidota bacterium
ATGCGCGTTACTTGTCCCGAGCCGCGACAAGTGGAACAAGTTGTATGTGAAGTAGCATTGTGGGCACCCGAGCCTTTGCACTTTTCGCAAGAAACGTATTTGCCAACTTTAATTTTTTTCTCAACACCAGTCGAAATTTCTTCGAGTGTCAATTTGATTTTGACACGGAGGTTTGAACCTTTATTGACACGTCTTCCGCCACGTTGCCCACCGCCGCCAAATCCGCCCCCAAAAATATCGCCGAACTGACTGAAAATATCGTCCATCGAAAATCCGCCGCCACCGCCGCCACCAGCCGCGCCGCCCACACCCGCATGACCGAATTGATCGTATCGCTGACGTTTTTGTTGATCGCTCAACACTTCGTAAGCCTCGGCAGCCTCTTTGAATTTTTCTTCAGCCGCCGGATTGCCCGGATTTTTATCGGGGTGATACTGAATCGCCAGTTTGCGGTAAGCCTTCTTGATTTCATCCGCAGCAGCACCGCGTGAAACACCAAGAATTTCGTAATAATCGCGTTTAGCCATAAGTCTGTTGAAACGTATTAATTACCTACAACCACTTTGGCGTAGCGAATGACTTTTCCGTTTAATAAATAGCCTTTTTCAACTTCGTCAACCACTTTCCCTTTCAAATCTTCCGATGGTGCAGGAATATTGGTGATGGCCTCGTGCAGATCAACATCAAACGGTTTTCCCGCTGTGTCCATCGCTTCAAGCCCTTTTTGCGTCAGAATATTGCGGAATTTTTGCGCCACGAGGTTGATGCCTTCGTTGACCGCCGCAATGTCCGTCGCTTTTTCATTATTCTTGATCGCCCGCTCCAGATCGTCGATAACAGGAAGCATGCTTTTGACAATATCTTCGGAGGCCGAACCAATCAGTTCAAGGCGTTCTTTGGCGGTACGTTTGCGGTAATTGTCGAAATCGGAATACAGACGCAAGTATTTATCGTTTGTCTCGGCCAGTTTGCCTTCCAATTCGGCAATACGCAAAATCTGATCCGGCGTAGATTCTTGTTGTCCAGAAGGTGTTTCTTGGGTATTATTTTCCTGCTCCTGCTTTTCTTGCGGAGTTTCGTTTACATTTTCGGGAGTTTGTTCGCTCATAATCGGGAAATCTTAATCGTTATTCAGAATTGCCTGTCAAGATTCGGGCCAGCAAAGATAATGCGTCAGATTGGCATTTTGAGGCAGAAAATAAGTCTTATTTGACAGCCAAAAGGACAAAAAAGAATCCGTCAGCATTTTGTACTGACGGATTCTTGTACGACTTCATAAAATCAGATTAATCAGGCTTTTTGGCTGGATCGGCTGGCTTTGCCTTTTTAGCCTTCTTTTTCTTCTTTTCTTTTTTGTCTTTTTTATCGGGTGAAGATTTTTCTTCTTTCTTGATTTCGCCCATTCCGGCTTTGATCTTTTTCGGATCTTTTTCAATTTGTGTACGCAATGCTGCTTTCAAGGCATCGCCACGCAAATTTTTCGCTACAATTACACCGTTTCCATCAATCAAGACATTGGTTGGAATTGAGGCAACTTGATAGCGTTGTGCCGCCGCATTTTGCCACCACTGCAAATCGCTTACATGGTAAGGCCAAATCAAACCATCTTTTTTGATGGCCGCCATCCACGCTTCTTTGCCGTTCGGACGGTCGAGCGAAACACTGAAAACTGTAAATCCATTTCCGTTTACAAAAACAGAATCTTTGTATTGCTTGTACGCATCAACAACATGCGGATTTTCTTGGCGACAAGGACCGCACCAAGAAGCCCAAAAATCGATCAAAACCAATTTTCCGCGCAAGGAGGAAAGTTTGATAGCCGAATCATTCGGATTTTTCATTTCAATTTCTGGCGCAATATTGCCCACATTGAGTCCTTCTACATTGCCCGTCTGAGCCAATGCCGGTGCAGCCAAAAGCAATGCACCTAAAACAAACTGATGAATACGTTTCATGTTTTTTTGAGCTATAAGAGTTTACTAAGTTAATCTTTTCTAACAATTTCCGCGCCAAGTGCGCGCAAGCGTTCATCAATGCGCTGGTAGCCGCGATCAATTTGTTCAATGTTGTGGATCGTACTCTTGCCTTGCGCCGAAAGCGCCGCAATGAGCAACGATACACCTGCACGAATATCGGGCGATGTCATCGTTACGCCACGCAAATGATGTTCGCGGCCCAAGCCAATTACCGTTGCGCGGTGCGGATCGCAGAGGATAATCTGTGCGCCCATATCAATCAGTTTATCGACGAAGAACAAACGGCTCTCAAACATTTTTTGGTGAATGAGTACACTGCCTTTCGCTTGCGTAGCAACGACCAATACAATACTCAATAAATCGGGCGTAAATCCGGGCCAAATGGCATCCGAAATGGTGAGGATAGAACCGTCGATAAACGTATCAATTTCGTACTTCTCTTGCGCTGGAACAAAAATATCATCGCCACGTCGTTCGAGTTGAATGCCCAAGCGGCGAAACGTATCCGGAATAATTCCAAGTTCGTCGTACGCCACATTTTTGATCGTGATCTCTGATTGCGTCATCGCCGCAAGGCCAATGAAACTGCCTACTTCAATCATGTCAGGCAACATGCGGTGTTCGGTTCCGCCCAAATAATCAACACCATCAATCACGAGCAAATTGGAACCAATGCCCGAAATTTTCGCACCCATGCGGTTTAGCATTTTGCACAATTGCTGCAAATATGGCTCGCATGCCGCGTTGTAAATGGTGGTACGTCCTTGCGCCATCGAAGCCGCCATCACAATATTCGCTGTGCCAGTTACCGATGCTTCGTCGAGCAACATATACGCACCTTGTAGGCGTGGCGATTCTACTTTATAAAATTCGTTTTCGGCATCGTAAATAAATTTCGCGCCGAGTTTTTCAAAACCAATAAAATGCGTGTCTAAGCGACGACGACCAATTTTATCGCCACCCGGCTTGGGAATATAGCCTTTGCCAAAGCGCGTCAACAACGGCCCAACAATCATGATGGAGCCGCGCAGAGCCGCCCCTTTTTTCTTGAAGGCTGACGAATTGATGAAGTCGAGATCGACTTCATCGGCTTGAAATGTAAATGCCTCTTGTCCGATTTTTTCCACCTTCACGCCAAGATCGCGCAAGAGGTCGATGAGTTTGTTGACATCAACAATATCGGGAACATTGGTGATGGTGATTTTTTCCGGTGTAAGTAAAACGGCGGATAAAATCTGTAAGGCTTCGTTTTTTGCGCCTTGCGGAATCAGTTCACCTTTGAGGCGTTTACCGCCAACAATTTCGAATGCACTCATAATCGGATTTGGAAAAGCGTTGCAGCACGCCGGTCAAAAATTATTTTTTCTTTTTCTTCTTCACCATCTTTTTGATTTGGTAAGATGGTGTTTGGTTTTGTGGCAATACGTTTTTCGGCAAAATATCGCTCGTGTGTGCGAAGCGGAAATTTTCGCTCACCTTCAATGTGCCATTGCTCAAGGTTTCCAACTGTTGGGTAATGAGTTGATCGTTTACCGAATCGCGGTTCCAGTTGAGGTAATGTTTCTTCATCAACTGCGCGAGTTGATTGGTGAAGATTTCGCGGTTTTTAGGATCTTCTTCTGTTTGTGCTTTCTGGATTAAATCTTCAAGGATTTTTCCATAATGACGGAAACGAATATTGCTGCTTGGGTAATTTACTTTCTCTGGTTTTGAGGTAAACAATTCGGGAGCAGGCTTTGGAAACGGTGCATCCACATCAAGCGCATAATTTGAAATGATGTGCAGGTGATCCCAAAGTTTATGTTCGTAATCAACCACCTCTTTGATGCTGGGGTTGAGGTAACTCATGATTTTGACTATGGCGCGTGCGCATTTGGTGCGTTCCTCGCGATCGGTAAGCGTTAGGCAATACTCGATCATGCGGTGAACATTGCGACCGTATTCGGAAATGACCATTGTTGGTTGGTCGGTATTGTATTCCATTCCGGTTGCATTGATAACGGATTGTTGCATGGTATAATTACTGATAAAATGAAAAGGAAGTATTTCCTTCAAAAGTACGGTTTTTTTGTGGTTTGAAGACGAATTTAGTGCAAGTAAAAACAGACGGTAAAATAGGCTTTACCAAAACATTTTGCTTTTACCTTTACATTCATGAAAGCCGTAGCATTTTATTTTGCCTTACCTTTTATTTATCTCGTTTCAATTCTCCCTTTTCCCTTACTGTACGGGTTTTCGGAGTTTGTGCGTTTCTTTTTGTATCACGTTTTTGGCTACCGCCGAAAAGTGGTGATGGAAAATCTTCGCAATTCATTCCCCGAAAAAACTCCTGCCGAACTCAAAAAAATTGAAAGCGATTTTTACCGCTACCTCTGCGATCTCATGCTCGAAACATTTAAAACGCTAACGGTATCGCCTTCAACTATGTTGAAACATTGTTACATTACGCCACAATGCAAAACAATTTTTGAAGAACTCTATGCCCAAAAGCAAAACTCCATCATTGTTATGGGCCATTTGGGCAATTGGGAATGGGCCGGAAATGCGTTTGGTCTATCGCTAAAAAATAAATTATTTGTCATCTATCATCCGCTTGCCAATCCGTATTTCAATAACCTCATTGTGAAAATGCGTTACCGCTTTGGGAATGGCTTAATTCCGATGCGTGATGTGATGAGGCAAATGCTTGTTAATCGCTCAATTGCCGGACACGCAACCGCTTTCATCGCCGACCAAACGCCACAACCAGAACGCGCTTATTGGATGAATTTTTTGAATCAAGACACTCCTGTTTTTCTAGGCACAGAAAAGTTTGCGCAAAAACTAGCTTTGCCCATTGTTTATGTTTCCATAAAACGCATCAAACGTGGCGAGTACGCACTTGATGCCGAAATGCTCATCGAAGACCCAACTAAATTTTCGGAAGGCCAGATCACCGAAATACACACGAAACGTTTAGAAAAAGATATTGTCGAAAATCCGGCAATCTGGCTCTGGTCGCACCGTCGCTGGAAACACAAACGCCAACAACCTACTTCTTAGCTTTTAAAACAACCGCTTTAAACGTCAAGGTTACGGGCGAATTTTTGGCATTCGATTTAACAAGAATCGTACGTTCTTGCCGATCAATCGTGTTTTTAGAATCAAAAGAAACCTTGATTTCGCCTTTCTGGCCTTTGGCAATTGGCGCTTTGGGGAAATCTACTTTTGTACACTCACAAACCACTTCTGCCGCCGCAATCAATAGCGGCTCATCGCCTGTATTGGTAAATGTATAGGTGTGCGAAACAACCTCACCCACACGAATAAATCCAAAATTGTGTTTGATGTCATCAAACGTAAGCATGGCAGGCGATGCTGCACGAAAAGCAAGCAATCCGACGATCGAACTACAAGCGAAAAGCGAAAGGAGGATGAAACGTTTCATGTGTTGAAGGTATGAGAAAAAATTAAAAATTAGGATTGATGAATTCTTCTTTTTAGAACTACTTCTGTGTTGTGTTTTCTGCGACAATGATGCACTTAAAATGAAGAACAATTGTTTGCACCGATCCATTACTTTGAACAGTTATTGTTTTGTATTGGTTGCCCAGTTTTCCGGTAGGAGAGAATTGTACCTTGATTTCGCCAGTTTTGCCGGGCATGATGGGTTCTTTGGGCCAAGAAGCAACAAGGCAACCACACGAACTTTGCGCATTGGAAATGATAAGCGGACTTTTACCCGTATTGACAAAACGATAACTAACAGATTGAATTGTATGCTGTGAAATGCTGTCCACATCAACAAGTGTGTGCATAAACAAAAGCTGCGGAGCAAGGGAATCGCTCTTGCTTATAGGTTCTGTCGGTACGCCTTCGTACTCGATTGTGATCCAGTATGGCTCTTCGCGAATGGAGGTGAAAACGGCAATATCCCTTTGGTGTAAACCCAATGCACCACTAAACCCAATTGTAATTTTTGCTTTAGCTCTGGGGGCTATCGGTTCTTTTGGATATGTTGGAACATACATGCTACTGGCAACTGCTACGCGTGTGATGAAAAATGGAATTGTTCCCGTATTCAAAAATGGAAACTCTATTTTTTGATATTGGTTGGCTGGTATTTTCCCAAGCTTAATTTTTTTATAAGCAAACGAAATACCTGCCCTACCTGTATCTTGTTGTATTTGTCCATTTAGCGCAGGTGCACAAAGCAAATGAATGAACAAGAAAAAATAAATCAAACGCATATTTCTTTTACGCAAAAATCAAGCCACAGCAAACATGCGGACAAAAAAATACCCGCGCCAAAGCGCGGGTAAATACAAGCCAAAACTAAAATTTTACTGGCCGCCGACAGCAATTACATTCCCTTTGATTTTTACTTCTTTGGGTGAATTTGCCGCATTGGAAATAATCATGATTTTTTTATCGAACATTCCCACACGTGTGGCGGTATCGTATTTTACCTGAAAGGTTCCGGTTCCGCCTGGCGGAATCGGTTCTTTCGTCCAACTATCGGGAATGCTTGTGCAACCACATTGTCCTTTGATGCTTTTAATCACCAACGGTGTTTTTCCTGTGTTTGTAAACTTAAATGTACGAATCGCTTCTGATCCTTGTTGAATGGTTCCGTAATCAATGACTTCGGCTTCGAAGGTGATTTCAGGTGCATTGGGATCAGCCGCTGGCGCAACAGTTACAACCGCAGGAGCTGCCGAGGGATTCTGTGCAAAACCAGTTATTGAAACCAGTACCGCAACAAGCAACAACATATAACGCATGGGAGCAGAGGATTAATTGTTGTTTACAGGAGCACCAGATCCGGCAGGAGCTTGGCCTGGGCCAGGGAATGTGGTTTCAGCAGGAGGAGTTTCTACAACACCTTTGATACGCAAAGTCGCTGGTTGATCTTTTCCTTGGAAAACAACCGTAACTGTTTTTTCAAAAGGCCCAATGCGGTTGGTGTCGTAACGCACTTTGATGGTTACCGATTTGCCAGGCATGATGGGTTCTTTTGGATATTCAGGAACGGTACAGCCGCAAGAGCCAGTCGCACTTTGAATTACGAGTGGTGTTTTGCTGGTGTTGGTGATGACAAATTCGCAATACGGATCAGCACCTTTTTTGATGGTTCCGTAATTGTGTTCAACCTTATCGAATTTGTAGCCGAGATCGGTTTTGTCGCCTGTTTGTGCAGGCGCTGCTGCTGGTTTTGCCGCAGGAGCGGGTTTAGTAGCTGCTGGTTTAGCTGCGGGTGCTGGCTTAACAGCAGGAGCCTGTGCCACAGCAAATGTGGACAGGCTCATGCCGATAGCGAGGAGCGCGATGAGCTTGTTCATGCGTCTTCTGTATTAAATTGGTGAGATTAGTATTTTGGGCGTTCAGCAGCAGGAGCAGCAGTTTGCTTTGGTTTAGAAACCGGAGCTTTTACTGGTTCAGCAGCTTTAGGTTGTGCGGTTGTACCGGTTGCAGCAGGTTGTGCGGTTCCGTTGGTAGCAGGTGCGGCATCAGCAGGTTTTGCAAATACTTCGCCTTTCATGTGAAGCACAACGGTTTTGTCGGTATCATAAGTAATTGTAACTGTTTTGTCTTGTGGACCCATTTTACCAGCAGAGTTGAAGGTAACACGAATAACACCATAGCCGTTTGGTTTGATGGGTTCTTTTGGCCAATCAGGAACTGTGCAACCGCAAGATCCAACAGCGTTGTTGATGATCAATGGTTCTTTACCTACGTTTTTGAAACGGAACTCCCAAGTAACGCTTTTGCCTTGCTCGATTTTACCGAAATCATGTTCCATCATGTCAAATTTCATGATTGGACCAGTAGTTGTTTCCATAGCAGATGTAGATGATTGTGCCATTGAAACAGATGCAGCACCAAAGGTGAGCATTGAAAAGAGAAGTAGTTTTTTCATTGTGTAAATAGTTATTAAGGTGTTTTTGTTGTGTTTGGTCTTCTCAAAAATAGCATAAACCGTGCCAAATTCAAGAAAAACACATGTTTAAATTTCGTAGTTTTGACCGCTTTGAATTTGGTTCCTTTCTTACGGCCAAACGAAGATACACAAATGAACGAAATACCCAAGACTTACGACGCAAAATCTGCCGAAGCGCATTGGTATGCCTGGTGGATGGAAAAAGGATTCTTCCGATCGGTTCCCGACGAACGCGAACCATATACTATTGTTATCCCGCCACCAAACGTTACTGGTGTGTTGCACATGGGGCACATGCTCAACAATACCATTCAAGATGTACTCGTCCGCCGCGCCCGCATGCAAGGAAAAAATGCGTGCTGGGTTCCAGGTACCGACCATGCATCTATTGCTACCGAAGCTAAAGTTGTGAAGTTGCTTGCCGATCAAGGCATCAAAAAACAAGATCTTACGCGCGACGAATTTTTAAAACACGCTTGGTCGTGGAAAGAAAAGTACGGCGGCATCATTCTCGAACAACTCAAAAAACTCGGCGCTTCCTGCGATTGGGAACGTACTCGTTTTACGATGGAAGATGATTTGAGCGAAGCCGTTATTGAAGTATTCAATAAACTCTACGAAAAAGGATATATCTATCGTGGTTACCGCATGGTAAACTGGGATCCATCAGCACTTACCGCTGTTTCGGATGAAGAAGTAATCATGAAGGAAAAGAATTCTAAACTTTTCCACCTCCGCTACCAAATCGAAGGAACAGACGAATGGCTAACCATTGCCACCACGCGCCCCGAAACCATTCTCGGCGATACGGCTGTCGCAGTTCATCCCGATGATGCGCGCTACGCACACTTACATGGAAAGCGCGTACTTGTTCCTTTAATCAAACGCAGCGTACCGGTTATTTTTGACGAGTATGTAGATCGCGAATTTGGAACAGGTGCTTTGAAAGTAACACCAGCCCACGATAAAAACGATTACGAGTTAGGCAAAAAACACCAACTCGAAATGATCGATATGCTCAATCCCGATGGGACCTTGAGTAAAGCGGCACAGTTGTATATCGGTCAAGATCGTTTTGCGGTGCGCAAACAAATTGTCAAAGATTTAGAAGAAGCTGGTCATCTGGTAAAAACCGAAGACATTAAAAATAGTGTTGGTCATTCGGAACGTACCGATGCTGTGATTGAGCCACGCCTTTCGCAGCAATGGTTTGTGGCCATGAAAGAAATTTCTAAGCCCGCCTTGGAACATGTCGAGAACGGCGATATACGGTTGATTCCCGATAAATTTATCAATACCTATCGCCACTGGATGGAAAATGTTCAGGATTGGTGCATCTCGCGCCAGTTGTGGTGGGGACAGCGCATTCCGGCTTGGTATTTACCTGAAGGCGATTTTGTTGTTGCGATGAATGAGGCCGATGCCTTGAAAAAAGCGCAACAAAAAAATCCTGCTTATACCGCTGCCGATTTGCGTCAAGACGAAGATGTGGTGGATACTTGGTTCTCGTCGTGGCTCTGGCCCATTTCGGTTTTCGATGGGTTCAAAGATCCCAACAACAAAGACATTCAATATTATTATCCAACGAACGATTTGGTTACGGCACCCGAGATTTTATTTTTCTGGGTGGCGCGCATGATCATTGCTGGCTACGAATACCGCGGCGATTTACCGTTTCGCAATGTGTATCTCACCGGTATTGTCCGCGATAAACAAGGACGTAAAATGTCTAAGTCGCTCGGCAATTCGCCCGATCCACTCGATTTGATTGAGCAGTATGGTGCGGATGGTGTGCGCGTGGGTATGTTGTTTAGCTCGCCCGCTGGAAATGATTTGTTGTTTGATGAATCGCTTTGCGAACAAGGACGAAACTTTACCAATAAAATTTGGAATGCGTTTCGTTTGGTTAAAGGATGGACCGCAGATGCAAATGCTGCACAACCCGCCGCCGCGCAAAATGCCATCGCTTGGTTCGAACAACGCTTTCAGCAACAACTCGCCGAAATCGACGAACATTATCTCCGCTTCCGCCTCAGCGACGCACTCATGGCCACTTACAAATTGGTCTGGGACGATTTCTGCTCTTGGTATTTAGAAGCGGCAAAGCCCGATTTTGTTGACGGCCAGCCCAAGCCTGTTGATGCGCAAACGCAAGCAGCAACCATTCATTTCTTTGAACAGATTTTGAAATTGTTGCACCCGTTCATGCCATTCATCAGCGAAGAATTGTACCATTTGTTTGCCGAACGAAAAGACCATGACGCGCTCATTGTTGCGCCTTGGCCAGTACAAAAAACAGTTGATAGCGCACTCGTCGATCGTTTTCAGATTGCTGTCGATGTCATCACAAACGTGCGCAACATTCGCAAACAAAAGAACATACCACCGCGCGAACAGTTGACTCTGCTCGTTAAAACCAGCGCGCCTGATGCCGAATTTGATGCACTCATTGCAAAACTTTCGGGCCTTGCAAGCATTGCTTATGTGGCCGAAAAGCCAACTGGTGCAATCGGTTTTGTGGTAAAAACTGCCGAGTATTTTGTTCCGTTCGCCACCAACATCAATGTCGAAGAAGAGCGCGCACGGCTTGCCAAAGAAATTGAATACAACAAAGGATTCCTGAAATCGGTTGTTTCAAAACTGGCAAACGAACGGTTTGTAGCCAATGCCAAACCCGAAATCATTGCCAACGAACGCAGCAAACAGGCTGACGCCGAAGCTAAAATCAAAGCCCTCGAAGAGCAATTGGCAAACCTGTAAAAGTTTACAACAAGTTAACGGAGCAAGGCGCAAGTGTTGCTCCGTTTTTTTTCGCTCATACACGAACGGGAACATTTTAGTTTGTTCCCCGTACAACGATTTGTAATGAATTGATTGTATGAGAAAACTAGTACTTGCATTCGCTGGCATGATTGGAATTACCGCATGCAGCATCATCGGTTTTCATCCGAAAATTCATAATCCGAAAATTGCGGGCAAATACCCAAAAGCTACAGAAGCACGTGTTATGCTCGGCGCAGACCGCCCCGAACGTTCGTGTTACGATGTTATTCACTACAAGCTGAACGTCGATTTTACGGCAGCGCTACGGAATAAAAAAGAAGATATTTCGGGACAAGTTACCATGAAAGCAATTGCTCTTACCGATTTCGAGAAAATTCAAATCGACATGGCGAAGCACCTGAAACCCAAAAATATATTTCGAATCGATCAACAAGGCAAACAACATGCACTGAAGTATGACCGTGTTGAAGGCGCAATGTTTTTGACGATGGACGAGAAAATCAAACAAGGCGAACAGTTTCTCATTCAAATCACTTATACCGGATTTCCACCCGAAGCCAAGCGCGCTCCTTGGCGCGGTGGTTTTGTGCGCAAGCAAGATGTCAATGGAAATCCATGGTGGGGCGTGGCCTGCGAAACAGAAGGAGCAAGTCTTTGGTGGCCCTGCAAAGATGTGATGAACGATGAACCAGATAGCGTTGATCTGCATTACAAAGTGCCACTGAATTTAGTAGCCGTCGGTAATGGAAAATTAATTGATACAACAACTACTTCCGAAAGTCGTGAATGGCATTGGAAAATTTCATACCCAATCAATTTATACAACGTTACTTTTTACATCGGTCAGTTCAAACATTTGCACGATACTTATGAAAGTCCGATTACGAAAAAAACACTCGACCTCAATCATTATGTCTTGTCGTACAATTACGAGCGGGCAGAAAAGCATTTCAAACAAACGCAAAAACACATTCAAGCTTACGAAGAGTTTTTTGGGCCGTATGCGTTTTACCGCGATGGATTTAAATTGGTTGAATCGCCTTATGCCGGAATGGAACACCAAAGCGCCATCGCTTATGGCAATGGGTACAAAAACGATTATTTTGGCTCCATAGACTACATCATTTTGCATGAAACAGCGCACGAATGGTGGGGAAATTGTGTTACGGCAAACGATTTGGCCGATGGTTGGATCCATGAAGGACTTGCAACGTATTCAGAAGCTTTGTATGTCGAAAAAATTAAAGGACGAGAAACCGCCATCAATTACCTCGTCAACCAACGCATGATGATTATTAATCGTCGCCCAATGTCACATAAAACTGGAATTCGCTACTTCAATTTTCGAGACAGCGATATTTACATGAAAGGAACATGGATGATGCATTCGTTGCGCGAATTGCTCGACGATGATAAATTGTTTTTCGATATCATTCAAACCTTCTATAAAACCAATGCCTACCAAACCGTTTCCTCTGCTGATTTCATGGCCCTTGTCAATCAAAAAACAGGCAAAGATTATACGTGGTTTTTTCAGCAATACTTGTTCAATCGGTTTACTCCCGTACTGAATTACGAAGTAAAAGATGGCTGGCTGTATTTTGAATGGGATGCGAAATACACCAATGCCAATTTCAGTATGGCCGTTCGGTTACTCGATCAGCAAGGAAAAATGACGCGTCGTATTGCTCCTAAAACTGGCGAAGTTCGCAAAGTGCAATTGATGAATAACGAATCTCCGGTTTGGATTGGCGATCAGTATCAACTCATGAAAGCCACCGAAGAAAAAGGACTTGCAAAAAAGTACGAGAAAAAAAATCCATCAAAATGATTTCAGCCACTCAAGTGCCTCATCGCGTTTACGAAATACTTTGTACGGAATGGCTGGTTTAAAAACACGACCATAAAAATCCGACATGAGTTTAAATCCTAAACTTGGCGCAAAAACGGCAACGGCAATAAATGGCTGCGAAGCTTCAATCTCGCGCGAATATGCCCGTGCAGCAGAATCAACCCAAAACGCCCCTTCCGACTCAATCAAAAAAGCATATTTTTCGTTCTTTGTGATGATGCGGAAGGCCTCAGATAAACGTTTTTGGAGATCTAGTGTGATTTCTGCGCCATCTAAATAACGAACAACAACAACACCATCTATAATTGATAGATGTGCACAGTTTTCAATAAATATATCCCCGGCAGCCGAAAGGCCGTCATGTTGATGTTCCATAAAGTATATGGTGCAGGGGAGCGACGAAGATATATAAAATAACCTCGATTAGTAATTAGAAAACAGATAATTATTTTGTAAAAATCAGATGTAACCGGCAAGGCTGTATGTGATGCATCCAAACCACTCACGAAATAAAGCATTCCACGCAAAAAGTGTTTCCGCATCGGGAATAAATGCATAATCAAATTCAAATTTGGGTGGCCCACTCATGCGGTCTGTGCTGTAAGGACTAACGGCAATGCCAGCTTTGGCAAAACAGCCTAGCGAACGCCGCATGTGATACCCCGATGTAACCAATAAATATTTCCCGCCCGGAGCTTGTGTTTTTAAAATCGGTTTCAGAAACTCGGCGTTCTCATGCGTATTCTTCGATTCATTTTCGAAAATCAATACCGAATCGGGAATGCCCAATTCCAACAAATACTTCCTAACCCGAACACCCTCTTTGTGATCGGGATGCAAGATGCTGCCAGAGCCGCCAGTAAATACAATTTTATCGGCATAGCCTTTTTTCCAAAGTGTTAATGCCTGAAAAATCCGATCGGCACCACGGTGAAACTGAATGCGCTGTTGCGAAGGATCCCAATTGGTTGCGCCGCCCAAAACAATAACTGCATCGTAATGCCCAAGCGATTTTTCGGAAACGGCAGGAACTTCCCACATATACATGGTACGGTCGAAAATAAAGCGGTTGCTGAAAACCAACAAGATTAGCATTACGGCTAGGAATGCCCTTTTTTTGCGCCATTCGTTTTTCGTAAACCACGCATAAAGTAGCAACACCATTGCCCATGTAAATGGCAACAATAAAAACGTCAAGAGTTTGGAGAGGTAAAAAAACATACGTTAAGGCCAAAGTAAAATTAACGAACACGCTTGATTGCCAGCAACCAAGCGAACCGTATAAACACCTGTAAGCAGATGAGACGCATTGATGGAAAATGTTTCACCCGCACTAACTTCGCCCGCGCCAACGCACCGCCCCTGCACATCAAACACAGACCAAGATCCTTTTCCTGAAAACTGCATCGTTGTTCCAATCACAATTGCTGAAGGATTTGTCGCCGCATTGAGAAAAAGTTGTGCTGAATTTGGTGTTTGTGGAGATGCTGCTACGCCAAGAGGATTGGATAAATTCGGAATTTGAAACCGATACAATTTGCGTCCCAACGAAAATACTTTTTCATCCGTCATATAAAATGACGAATCATTTACAAACGTCAAGCCCTCTTTTTGTGTCCATGCCGGAAATGCAAAATGTGTGAGTTGCCCCGCAAAAAAAGAATCGCTTGGAAACGCACTAAATACCCAAAGGTTGGTTTCGTTCAAGAGTGCGAGGACATTGCGCGAAGGCGAAAGCGCCGCATCAGTAATCCATCCGGTAAATAAAAACGAATCGCGCGGAGCTGGAAGATAAACTCCTGCTGTATCGGGCAAAATATAACGACGACACCAGAACGTACTCCGACTTTTAGAAAACAAATGCAACGAAGCATCGCGGTGAATCATTGCTTCGCAATCGAAATTGAAAAACGAACTATCTGCCGGAAACGAATCTTGGTCAGCATACGCAAAATATAATGTCGGCGGATTACGCATCGAATCTTGTTGAAGCGAATCGACGGGTATTTTATAAATGCGCAAGTTGGTTCGGTTGTTTGCATTGTTGCCAAAATCGCCCACGAAGACATTGCCTAACGTGTCTTGTGTCAACGCTTCCCAATCGCTCGCCGATGTATTCAGCAAGCGGTAGGTGCGAAGAATGGCAACGCTCGTGTCAATCAAAAAAATACGTGCCGAATCGCCGCTGTCGTTGTTTGTCCAGAACGTATAATTGCCAGCATAAGACAATGACGAAGATTCTAAAAGCGTAGGCGGTAGCGTGTCCACAACCGTTGGCACAATGACTTGAGCCTGATTGGGAATGCTTCCAACGAGTAGAAAAAAGAAAAGAAACAGTTTCCGAAACACGCCGCAAGTTAACGTATTTCAAGCAAAACGTTTCGTCCGAAGCAAGCCGCATCGCCACAATTGCAATACCTTTGTTTGCATGAAACGCAAGCTTCGTTTTTTCAGCGCATTGCTTTTTGATCTGCTCTTGATTCCGCTGATCATTTTTGCGCTTTGGCAAACCGAACTTGTTGTGTATGGCTTGCGCATGGCGCGCGGGCAAGCCGCCATTATCGTCAATGCGCGGCCTGTTACGGAAGTACTTAACGATCAAACCGTCCCCGATTCGATAAAAGTAAAATTGCGGTTGATCGAAGAAATTAGAACGTTTGCGTTTGATGAATTGGGCTTGAATCGGAATGCGAATTACACCAGTTTTTTTGACCAACGTGGACGACCATTGATTCATGTGGTAACGGCTTGCGACGCATTTTCGCTAGATGCGTACGAATGGAAATATAGTTTTTTAGGAAAAATGCCTTACAAAGGTTTTTTTGATCGTCAACGTGCAGAGGCGGAACAACAGCGATTGCGGCAACTTGGTTTGGATGCTAGTATTGGCGGCGCTTCTGGCTGGTCAACGCTGGGTTGGTTAAATGATCCAATACTTTCCAATATGTTGCGGCGCAGCGAAGGCGATTTGGCCGAACTCATTATTCATGAACTCACGCACGGCACTTTGTTTGTAAAAGACGATGCCACGTTTAACGAAAACCTTGCTTCGTTTATAGGTTACAAAGGCGCACTTGCTTTTTTAGAACATAAATACGGTAAGGATTCGGAAGCCTTGCGGCACTATATACGCGGTCGCGAAGAAGATGAAATCATCAATCAATTTATGTTGCAGGAAGCGCGTTACCTCGATAGCGTTTATAAAACGATTCCAAAAGAAAACGTAAGGGCAAAAAAACAAGCCATCAAACAAGTTGCATTCGATTCCATCATCGCCCGCGCCTCGCGCCTCCCGCAAGGTGGCGATCAATTCAGCAAACGGCTTGCGAAACGCCTGAGCGAAGCAGGGAATACTGTTTTCATGCAGTTTATTCGTTACGAAGGAAAACAACACGAATTTGAAACCGAGTTTTCAAGGTTCAGTTCAGTTAAAGCGTATCTCGTGTATTTAAAAAGTAGATATCCGAATTGAATAAAAAACGCCTCATTGATTTTTCTCAATGAGGCGTTTTTTATGATTAATGAACGTGTCCTTCTGATTCACTATTCTTCATTTTCGCCATCAAATGATAGGCCCCCCCGGTAACAATTTTAGTTGAAAGATCAATTCCTTTTAGAGGCAAAATTTCGCTAAAACCTCCTTCAGATTGACCTACTTCTACTTCAATCATTTGGTACTGAAAATCTCCTTCTTCTTCATGATGCCCTTCATGTTCTCCACCTTCATGCGCTTCGTGTTCTTCACTTTCATGTGCTGTTACTTCTTCAGAAGTTTCGATAAATAAATAATTTTTGCCCTGAAAATTAATGATGGCTTCATTCGGAATTGCGGCAACGCTAGTGTTCGTTGTTTCAATGCTTGCTTTTAAATACATGCCGGGCAACATTTCGCGGTCTTCTTCATCGATATGGCAATGCACTTGTACGCTTCGATCTGGACCAATTTCGCGCCCAATCAATTCTATTTTTGCAATGCGTTGCTTGTTTTCATTGGCAAGCGTAAAGAATACCCGCTGTCCGATTTTTAATTTCGGGACATCTTTTTCAAAAATAGTAAGCTCCACATGTAAATGCTCTGTATTTACAATTTCGAGCAAAACATCTGTCGGATTTACGAACGCACCAATATTGGTATTCACCTTCGTAACATATCCCGAAATAGGCGCATACAAATTGATGGTATTCTGAATAATCCCCTTTTCAAGATTGGTTGTATTTATTTGCAACAGTTGCAGTTTCGCTTTCAATCCTGCAACATGTGCTTGCGTTGTCAGAAAATTAGCTTTAGCCTGCTGTGCAGATTTTTGTGCATTGATGTTTTCTTTGCTCAATATATCCTGACGTTCGTATTCGGCTTTTAAAAATTCAAGCTGACTCGTTTCTTCTAAATAATCTTGCTGTACCTGAATATAATCGGCGTGTTGCATAACCGCTACAATTTGTCCTTTTTCTACGCGCGAGCCTTGAAGCAATTCGGTCGATTTTACGAAGCCGCCCATTGGCGCAGAAATACTGACTTTACTCTGTGGCGGCACATCGAGCAATCCACTCGCCGAGATTGTTCCGCTAATGGTGCGCATAGTTAAATTACCTAGTTCAATCTCAGCAATTTTAAACTGTGCCTCAGTAAGCGAAACTATTGTTGTTTCTTCTTCATGATGCTCTTCATTTTTTGCTTCTGGTGCAGTTTCTTGAGAACAAGATGTTAAAAAGAGTGCACTAGCAATAAATAGATGAATACTGTTGATGAAATTTTTCATGTCCTTAAATGATTATTGAGCGGTTAAAAATTCGAGTTCAATGATAGTTAGATTATAAGCATACCAAGTATCCCAGTATGCTTCTTGAATGTGGATCGCTTGCTGCATATTTTGTGCATGTTGGCTAAAACTGAGTTCCCCTTTTTCGTATGCAACTTTCGATTGTTGTTCAATGAGCAACGCATTTGGAAGCGCCGTTTTCTGGTAATACTCGAAATGACTTTTGGCCATTTCATACTTGCGCCACGCTTGCTGGTAATAACTCTGTTGCAAACTTTGTTCTGACGAATACGCAAGTTCGGCCATTTCAATTTGCGTTTTTGCTGCCTGTGCTGCTTGTGTTTGCGGATAAAACCAAAGCGGAATAGCAAGGCCAACTTGTACACCTTGAAAACGGTTTCCTGTTGTTGCAAAATTCATATTGCTCGCATCGAGCGGGCCGCCATAAAGACTTTGGTTGAAGTAGCCAAGCGTTATGTCGGGCAAAGCCGATTGTGCCACAACCTGTTTCTCCTTTTCTGCAATTGTTATTTGCTGTTTGAAATAAGTCAATTGCGGATTTTGGGCAAATGCTAACGAATCTGTTGGAAGATGAAATTCGCGAATTATTGCATTATTCTCCCAGATAGAAACTGGATAGGAAACGCCCAGAAGAAACTGTAACTGTATATTCAAGTTTCCCACTTCCAGATCAACCTGTTTTAATTTTTCTTGCCATTCGCCAGCTTGCGCATCGGCACTTGTTTTTTCAAGCAAACTTACATCGCCCGTTTTGAAACGCATACTTGTTGTTCGCGCTAATTGTTGAAATAATGAATCTTGTTTAACGACTAACAACCTATAATTGCTCCAAAAAATGAGTTGGTAATACACTTGCCGTATTTGTTTTGTCAATTCATTTTTCGTTATCTCTTGCTTGCAATGAGCTGCAAGCATTTGCGCTGTTACAAGCTCTTTCTTTGTGCCTAATAAAACAGCCAACGGTAAACTCTGATTGATTGTTATATTATTGTCTTGCTTGTAATAACTGTTGTATTGCCCATACGTGAGACTAAACTCCGTTTTAGGGATTTCGCTTGCTGCCTTTCGTTGTTCATCGAAATAGCTAACTTCTTTCTCTACTTTCACCAACTGCTTGTTGTTGCGATAAGCAAGTTGAAGCGCAGAGTCAAGCGATACACGTTGTGTTTGTGCCATCAACTTATTAGAGTATGTCATCAGCAAGAATACAAGAAGAGCAATAGTTGTTTTTTTATTTTTCATAACGTTAATTTTTTGTTTCTCAGCAAGTAAATAAATACACGGCAAAATGAGTAACGTGAGCAAGGTTGCCGTTATCAGTCCGCCAATGACAACCGTTGCCAAAGGCTTCTGCACTTCTGCGCCACTACCATGCGAAAACGCCATCGGGATAAAACCCAAGGATGCAACTGCCGCCGTCATAATAACTGGCCGTAAACGCGTTCTTGTTCCTTGGGTAATTCGCTCCCTCAAATCGGTAACACCACCTTGCTTGAGGTGATTGAATTCTGCAATTAAAACAATGCCATTCAAAACAGCAACACCAAAAAGTGCAATAAAACCGATACCCGCCGAAATGCTAAAAGGCATATCGCGCAACCATAAAGCAAAAACACCGCCAATGGCTGCAAGTGGAATGGCAGAGAAAATTAATAAACTTTGCTGGATAGATTTAAACGTGAAATACAGCAAGACTAAAATCAAAATGAGTGCAGCAGGAACAGCTATAAATAACCGATTCTTTGCCGTTTGAAGTTGTTCAAATGTTCCTCCATAAGTTGGATAGTAACCTACTTCAAATTTGATCTTTTCATCAATCTTTTTCTTTAGCTCATTCACAACAGATTCTATATCGCGACCACGTACATTAAATCCAACCGTAATTCTTCTTTTGGCGTCATCACGTTGAATTTGAATCGGCGAATGATCGTCAAAATAAACAGATGCAACTTGCTCCAATGGAACAGGTTGCCCGTTTGTGTTTGAAATGACTAGCGAACGAACATCATCTATCGATTGTCGATTCGTTTTATCAAACCGAACTACCACATCAAACCGCTTTTCACCCTCATATATAAAACCAGCACTTTGACCAGCAAATGCGATATTGATCGCTTTGTTTACAAGATCAATAGAAAGGTTGTATTTGGCCAACTCTTCACGCTTGTAGTCAATACGAATCTGCCTTGATCCTGTTATTTCTTCACGATATAAATCTGTTGCTCCTTTGATTGATGGTATTAAAGCAGCAACATCATTTGCATAAGTTGTAAGCATATCGAGATCTTCACCATAAATTTTTATGACAATATCTTGTTTTGCGCCAGTCATCAACTCATTAAAACGCATTTGAATTGGCTGTTGAAATCCAAATGTAACACCGGGTATTTCTTCCAAAGCTTTAGCCATCAGGGAAGCCAGTTCTTCTTTCGTATTCGCTTTTTTCCAGACTGATTTATCTTTCAAAATAACCATCAAATCACAGGCTTCAATAGGCATTGGATCCGTAGGAATTTCGCTCGATCCAATTTTGCCAACAACTTGTGTTACCTCGTCGGGGAAATTTTTGCGCAAAACACGAGAAGCTTTATCTGCTGCATCAATGGTTAGTTCTAAGCTACTACCAGACATGACTCTCATCTCTACTGCAAAATCGCCCTCGTCGAGCGAGGGTAAAAACTCTGCACCAAGCCGGTTGAGTAACACAATACTTCCTACGAAAAGAATTACTGTAGATGCTATATACACTAATGGTCTTTTCAAAACATGTGCAAGAATGGGTTTGTAGAATCCTTGTAAACCAAGCATCAAACGGTCTGAGAAATTGAGTGCTGTTGATTTTTTTCTGCTTAAAAACAAGGCACTCATCATTGGAACATACGTCAATGAAAGTAGAAATGCACCCAAAATCGCAAATACAACAGTCTGCGCCATTGGTTTAAACATTTTTCCCTCAACACCCACAAGTGTTAAAATGGGCAAATAGACAATCAAAATAATCAATTCTCCAAAAGCGGCTGAACTTCGGATTTTTTTTGCGGAGTAATACACTTCATCATCCATTTCCAATGGAGTAAGCAGTTCGTTTTTGGTGCGCGTTCGCAAATGATGAAGCGATGCTTCTACAATAATGACTGCACCATCTACGATCAAACCAAAATCAATTGCACCCAAGCTCATCAAATTTCCCGAAACACCAAATACATGCATGAGTGCAATTGCAAATAGCATAGCAAGCGGAATAACGGAAGCCACAATTAAACCTGCACGAAGATTTCCGAGAAATAAAACAAGAATGAAGATAACGATTAACGCACCCTCCAAGAGATTTTTGGTTACCGTTCCAATAGCCCGATCAACCAAATTGGTACGATCTAAAAAAGGCTCAATCACAACACCTTCGGGCAACGATTTTTGAATTTGTTCAATTCGTCTTTTGATATTTGTAATCACCTCCGAAGAATTTGCTCCTTTGAGCATCATCACAATAGCACCAGCCGCTTCGCCTTTGTCGTTGTAAGTCATTGCGCCATAACGTATGGCATGGCCAAATTTTATGGTAGCCACATCGCGCATGAAAACAGGCGTTCCATTATCCTGTGTTTTGATCGCAATTTGTTCAATTTGCTCTTTGTTTGCGAGCAAACCTTCGCTGCGTATGTACCAGGCATAAGGCTCTTTGTCGATATATGCACCTCCCGTATTCTCGTTGTTTTTTTCAAGAGCTGAAAATATATCGTCTATACTTATTTGCATACTTTTCAATTGAGCGGGATCAAGGGCTATTTCATAATTTTTCACAAAGCCACCAAAACTGCTTACATCAGCCACACCTTTTACACCCAACAACTGCCTACGAACAATCCAATCTTGCATGGTACGCAAGGCTGCCAAGTCGTATTTTTTTTCAAAACCAGGTTTCGCATGAATGGTGTATTGATAAATTTCGCCCAAGCCTGTTGTTACGGGCGCAAGCTCAGGTGTACCAGCTCCTTTCGGAATTTGATTCATTACCGCTGATAAACGTTCAGAAACCAACTGTCTTGCTTTATAAACATCGACATCGTCTTCAAAAACTACCGTTACCACACTCAGTCCGAAACGCGAAAAAGAACGCACTTCGGTTATGTTTGGAATGGTAGCAACACTTTGTTCTATGGGAAAGGTTACAAGGCGTTCAATATCTTGCGCAGCTTGTGCAGGTGCAGAGGTAATAATTTGAACCTGATTGTTTGTGATGTCAGGAACAGCATCGATAGGAAGTTGGGTAAGTGCGTAAGTTCCCCAGCAGATCAAGGCCAGCGTGAACATGCCAACAACCAATTTATTCCGAATGGAATAATGGATTAGCGCATCTAACATAAGATGTTTTTTTAGGAAGAAATAAGAAGGAGTAACAATACGATCCTGTATTGTCGAAAAAATAAAAAAATAAAATTAACTCAACTTGGGAGGTTGCCAGATATTGGCCAGATAATTAGAAGAAATAAATAGATTTTGATCTGCTTTTACAAGTTCTAGTAAAGGAGCTTGTAGGAATTGAAAAAATGACACGCTAGAAATGAAATTTGACGTTGGTGCATCATGATGACAACAATCTGAACAATGTTTGAAGGGTATTTTTTCTGCACAATGCCCATCTGCTTCATCCTGATGGTTTGATGCAACATAATGCTCCCAGATAAAATCGCTAAAATTCAAATTAGGATGCTCCTGTTTGCTGTGCTCAAAATAATGTTGCATCAACAAAGGAATTTTCATCACCTCAGCAACAAAAGCATTGCTTGAAAAAATTTGCAGGCAAAAGAAGATGGCCAGGATTTTTTTCACGCTCAAATGTACTAAAATTGGATAACTAGTTGGAAGGAAATAGGTGTCATTTCAAAAATCCTTGTAATTAAAAAGGATGTTCTTACGTTTCTAGTAGGTTATTACCCGTTATCGCCGAAAAATAAATACCTTTTCGCCACCAAAATCTGAAGTATGCGTTTTATTTTTCTTGTTCTCGCTTTATACATTAGTCAAAACCTTTTTTCACAAGATTTTCTCGGCTACGCGCATAGCAATGCCGCCGGAATTGTGGGCGCATCGTACAATCCTGCATCGCTTGCCGATTCGCCGTATCGGTTAGATATTTTGCTTGTTGGTGCAGGTGTCGAATTGGGAAACAATTACGTTGGCGTACGCCGCCGCGATTTGCGCAATCCGAATTTCAACAGTAGTTTTTTATTGCTTCGCGAAAACCAATTTAAAAAAGCTGCATTTTTCCGAAACGAAATTCTGTTGCCCGGCGTGATGATGTCGAATGAAAAATTTGGTTGGGGCGTTGATTTAAAAGTTCGCACCTATGCCAATATTGACGGTGTAGAACCGAAACTTGCAAAGATGTTGGTGAGTGAAATAAATCACACGCCTTTTTTTGAATCGGAAATGCACAACCGGCATTTAGGCGTTACGATGATGTCGTGGGCCGAAATTGGTGGAACGTATGCGCGTACCTTGTATGCGGGTGCGGAGCATTTTTTGAGCGTGGGCGTGCGTGGAAAATTTCTGCTCGGCCTTGCATCGGGATATGGATTTTTAAACAATGCAGGTTATGTGTTTCACAACGATAGTACGCTTACGATTTACAATGCCGAATTAACATACGCACATTCCAATAGCATTGCGTTTGATGGAAACGACAATGCCTCGTACAAATTTCGGTTCAATCCCGGTCTTGGAATTGATGTAGGCCTTGTGTATGAATCGCGCCCTGAAGTCTTGCAAAAAGAAGTTCCGAAATTTCGTCCTTGGCCCGGCTACCGCGAACGTCCGGCCTACAAATACCGCGTTGGTGTTGCTTTGTGCGATCTCGGCGCCATTCGCTTCAAAGCGGGTCGTTACAGCGATGCGTATGCCATCGACGCGTCGCGTTGGGACATCAACGATCAAGTGATTGACAGCACTTCGCCCGCTGGCTTGTTCAATACATTTGAAGTGCGGCACATTGGCTCAAGCGAAGGCGATCCGTATTGGATGCGTTTGCCACTCGCCTTGAATGTCAATTTGGATTACATGGTGCGCAACAATATTTACGTCAACGCCACTGCTTTCACCGCACTGTACTTGCGCGGCACAAATGGTAAAAAAGTACACGAACTCACCCGATTAAGCATTACACCACGCTGGGAAACTCGCTGGTTTGGCGTTTGGGCACCTGTATCGTTTTCGCGTTTAGGGAACTTTACGCTTGGTTCTGGTATTCGGTTAGGGCCTTTGGCCATTGGCACAACCAACGTCTTGCCATTGATTTTCCGCAGCAAAAAATTCTATACAGCCGATATGTATTTTGTTTTGAAAGTTCCACTCTTCCCCGTCAAAGGTGGAAAGGGCGGAAAAGGCAAAACAAAATCGGGTGGTGCTGTTGACGATTGCCCTGAATAAAAAGGAAAATCTCCTACGCGTTTGCAACGCGTAGGTATGAGACGCGTTAACCTAGGGCTAACAACACGCATTACATGAAACCTTTTCCAATAAATAGCATGTTAATAATTCTAATTTCGCGTTACAAACGCGAATCTCGATCCTCCGCGTTACAAACGCTGAGGAGAGTATGGGCCTGAATAAAAAGTAAAATCTCCTACGCGTTTGCAACGCGAAGGTATGAGACGCTTTAACCCAAGGGTAGAGAATTTCGGCCCTCTGCGTTACATTCCGTCCCGAAATTTCGAGATCGGAAGCGGAGGAGGTGCCCCGAGTAAATGATGGACAGAACCTTTTGTTTATTTTAACAACCACTCCTCCACATTTTTGGCAGATGTTGGTAGGCTTGCTTACCTTCGTTTCCGCTATGGCAAATTTAATTTCTGTGAAAAATGTCTCCAAACGTTTTTCAACACACACCGCACTCGATCAAGTTAGCCTCGATATTCCCGAAGGCAGTATTTTCGGATTACTCGGGCCAAACGGTGCGGGAAAGACAACACTCATCCGCATCATCAACCAGATTACAGGTCCCGATTCGGGTCAAGTGCTTTTTGAAGATCGTTTGCTCGAACGCCAGCATGTGGAGCAAATTGGCTACTTGCCCGAAGAACGCGGCTTGTATAAAAAAATGCGTGTTGGCGAACAAGCCCTTTATTTGGCACAACTCAAAGGACTTTCCAAACAAGAGGCCAAACGCCGCTTGCACGAATGGTTTGAGCGTTTTGAAATGGGCGGCTGGTGGAAGAAGAAAGTAGAAGAACTCTCGAAAGGTATGCAGCAAAAAGTACAGTTTATTGTTACCGTGCTGCACGAGCCACGCCTCCTAATTCTCGACGAACCATTTTCGGGTTTCGATCCCATCAATGCGCAACTGATTAAAGATGAATTGCTGCGCTTGCGTAAAAATGGTGCAACCATTATGCTCTCTACACACAACATGGGTTCTGTCGAAGAGCTTTGCGACAACATTGCGTTGATTGATAAATCACAGAAAATTCTCGATGGCTCAGTTGCAGAAATCAAACGCTCGCATTTTACGGGAACGTATGATTTGTCCTTTAAAGGAACACTGATTGGTTTTACAAACGCGATGTGGACAGGTGGCGAATTGGTAGAGAGCAAAGAAGAAAACGGACGTTGCCACGTACGCGTACGCCTACGCGATAACGTTACGCCAAACCATTTGCTGCAAGCCGTCATTCCACATGTCGAGGTTTATGCGTTTACCGAAGTGTTGCCAACGATGAACGATATTTTTATTGCTACGGTGCAGCGTAAAGAAGTGGGCACCGTTTTAGGAACACAAAGTCATTTTACCGAATAATTTTCTGCGTACTGCTATGGGAAAAATAGGATTGATTATTCAGCGCGAATTTATGTCGCGCGTGCGTACACGAACATACATGGTGATGTGCTTGCTTGGCCCCATTTTGTTTGCGGCTTTGCTCGTTGTTCCGGCATTTGTGGCTGGCATGCCGAAAGCACCACGCAAAATTATTGTGGTAGATGGTGCCATGCGCAGCGATAAATGTTATCCGGCTGTCAATCATGCTGTCGTATTTAAAGATTCGCTCAATTTCGATTTCGACTTGCGTTACCTCGGCGAAGATCATGAAGTGATTGAAAAACGTTATCGCGACTCGGCCGATTGTTCTGTGCTTTTCATTCTCCCCAATTTTATGGGCGCGTGTGATACACTCGAAGGAAGTAGTCCGGGATTGAAAGCTGAATTGTATTCCAAAGACGAGCCGGGTGCGGTTACGCTTGCGTATTTAGAACGTCAACTGACCAATGTGTATCGGCAAGCCATTTACGAAACCGATTCGGTACCGATGGATGTTATCGAGAAAGCCAAAAAAGAAGCAACCGTTTCCAATGTGGTCAAAGGAAAAGTGAGCAAGTCGGAAGTGAAGATGATGGTTGGTTTTGGTTTTGGTATTCTTATCTACATGTACATTCTGTTGTTTGGCAATCAAGTCATGCGGAGTGTGGTGGAAGAAAAATCGACGCGTATTGTTGAAGTCATTGTTTCGTCTGTGCGTCCGTTTCAATTGATGATGGGGAAAATTATAGGCACTGCATTAGCTGGCATTTTGCAATTCCTGATTTGGATGCTGGTCTCATTTGCCCTCGTTACGGTATTGAGCAGTGCCATTAACGATAAGCGCACCGATTATTCGGAACTGATGAAAGCAAAAATGAACACCGCCATTCCGATTCAAGACGAAGGCGGTTCAAAAATGCTCGATTCATTTGTTACCGACGAAACACAAAATGCGATGGAAACCATTTTGTCTATTCCTTGGGGAAATATGTTGTTGGCGTTTGTGCTTTATTTTTTACTGGGCTATCTCATGTACGCTGCTATGTTTGCAGCCGTTGGATCGGCAGTAGATTCGGAAGCGGATACGCAGCAATTTTCGTTGCCCGTAACCATTCCGCTCATCATTACCATCTCGATGGCTTCGGCCATGATGCTCGACCCGAATGGTAGTTTGGCGAAATGGATGTCGCAGATTCCGTTTTCTTCGCCTGTGGCCATGCTCATTCGTATTCCGTATGGCGGTGTGAGTACGATGGAGTTGATTTCTTCCTTGCTGATTCTTGCGCTTTCTTTCTTAGGTGTAACGTACCTCGCTGCAAAAATTTACCGTGTTGGTATTTTGATGAATGGTAAGAAAGGTTCTTGGAAGGAATTGGGGAAATGGATGTTTTATAAGGATTGATGGTGTATAGAATGGTTGGAGAATAGATTCTTGCAAATTGCTGCATACAATTCTCCTGCGGAGGGCTGACGGTTGGAGTGTGGAAATGGAAGCTTTGTGTTACTTTTTTGCTTGTCCAAAAAAGTAACCAAAAAAAGACCCCACAAATACCAAATTGCAATGAAAATGAGCCTGACGATTGAGGCCG
This sequence comes from Bacteroidota bacterium, assembly GCA_013298545.1. Lineage (GTDB taxonomy): Bacteria > Bacteroidota > Bacteroidia > Palsa-965 > Palsa-965. Next base: position 26,695 of record JAAFIA010000017.1, read on the forward strand.
GTTAGCTCATTTTCATTACAACTTCGCACGATTTGTGGACGTCCCCCCGCAGATACTCGTGAGGTTTGAAGTACGGTTTCTTTGTGTTAAATCATACTCAAGAAATTAAATCTATTTTCATCCCTTCAACATTTGTTGCAGCCGAAACTTCCTGTTAATTTCGCAGCGTCGGCTTTTCTGGCAAACCACAGACCATGCGTATTGCAGTGATTGATTTAGGAACGAATACGTTTAACCTGCTGATTGCGGAAGCAGATCCTTCTGGTGCCTATACGATTTTGTACAACGAAAAAGCACCCGTGCGTTTGGGCGAGGGGGGGATCAATCAAGGCATTATTACACATGCTGCTTTTGAGCGTGGCTTACAAGGCATTGCTGCTTTCAAGCGAATTACCGAAAAATACGACGTAAAAAAAGTGCTTGCATTTGCAACATCTGCCGTGCGCAATGCCTCTAATGGGTTGGCGTTTCAGCAAGCCGTGCACGATACTACGGGAATCGATATTCAAATCATTACAGGCGGTAAAGAAGCAGAGTACATTTGCAATGGCGTGCGCGATTCGCTCACATTGCGCGAGGAACAGTCGCTCATCATTGATATTGGTGGCGGCAGTACAGAATTTATCTTGGTCAATAAAGACGGCATACACTGGAAACATAGTTTTGAAATTGGCGCAGCGCGCTTGCTCGATCGGTTTAAACCTTCGGACCCGATTTTGCCGCAAGAACGGCAGGCCATTGAGGCGTATCTGGAAAAAGAACTTGCTGTGCTATGGGACAACATTCCATACGATTCGGTTTACGAACTCATTGGTGCATCCGGATCGTTTGAGTCGCTTGCCGAAATGATTGTGTTGCGTTTTCATCCCGAAGAAAATCTTGTTGGAAAAACAGCCTATTTATTTGATCTCCGCGAATGTGAAATCATTCACCATGAGTTGATCACGTCTAACCGCGACGAGCGTTTGGCCATGCCGGGCTTGCTGGCGATGCGTGTTGATATGATTGTGGTTTCTGCTATTTTAGTCGAACTTGTTTTACGAAAAATCGGAATTGAGCACATGCGCATGTCGGCATACTCGCTTAAAGAAGGTGTTTTGCGCGAATTTATTCAACAACAACTGAATTAATTTTTGTGATTTGCGCCGCTTGCAGATCAATACTGCCGTTTGGAAGAATTTTGTTTTTTCTGCTGTAACTAATGCGAACCTTTGTGCGTCTCATGCAAAACGCACAATTATGAATTTACTTTTCCGCTTCTTATTTCTGAGTTTGTTTTTTGCTTCGCCATTGGCTGCAAGCCGCATGGGAACAACGATTCAGGGCCGCATCCTTGATGCTGAACAAAAGCCGGTTGAATTTGTGGTTGTTACCTTACTGCATGCAGCAGATTCTTCGTTGGTGAAAACGGCGATGAGTTCTGCCGAAGGGCGTTTTCTGATGGATAATATTGATACGGGTTCGTATTTTATTTCGGCCATGCAAATGGGAACAGGGAAATTGATGCACGGCCCTTTTGTAATTGCAGTTGGTCAGGCAGAATTGCAGTTGCCCGATTTAAACTTAGTTCCGTTTTCGACAGAGACCAACGAAGTGGAAATTGTGGCGCAGGTGCCGCTGCTTACCATGAAGCCAGGCATGTTGGTGATGAATGTAGAAAGTAGTCCGGTGCGTATGAGTGGCACAGCACTTGATTTGGTGAAGAAAGCGCCAGGCGTAGCTGTGGATCAAAATGGGAATATTTCGTTGCGTGGAAAATCGGGTGTGCAAATTTATATCGATGGAAAGCCAACGTACTTGGCGCAAGATCAGTTGAATCAATTGTTGCAGACGATGCCAGCGACGGATGTGTCGTATGTAGAGATTATCACAAATCCTTCGTCGAAGTATGATGCGGAAGGAAATACGGGAATTATCAATATCGTTACGAAGAAGGGTGCGCGCATGGGTGCGAATGGCAATGTGCGGGTGGGGGCGGGTTACGGATTTGTTCCAAAAGTCAATGCAGGAATTAATTTCAACTACGGCATGGAGAAAGGGAATTTTTATTCGCGCTACACCATTGGCCGTTATCAAGGAAAAGATTTTATTGATATTGATCGGAATGTGGGCTGGAACGATACGACAACACGTTTTGAGCAAAATTCTATTTTTGAAGATGAGTCGTATGACCACAACGGACGCATCGGTTACGATTACACGCCGAATGAAAGAATTACGCTCGGTATTCAGGCCAATGGTTCTTGGACCGATAGTGAAGAGTTTACAGACAATACAACGGCTTTGAGTTTGGTCGGATTGGACACGGGTTTACGTCTCTTGCAAAAAAATACAGGTTGGGGCGCATTTCGGAATGGTGGTGTGGGTGTGAATTATAAACAAGTGCTCGATTCTACGGGGCGCGAATTTACAGGAAGTGCCGACTATATTATGTATTCGAGTTATGGGCGCAAAAATTACGAAACGCATTTCAAGAATGAATCGGATTTTGAATTTGCTGCTCCATTTTTTCAACGCGACAAAACGAATACAGATATTGCTATTTGGGTTGGAAAAGTTGATTACACACATCCGTTTTCAAAAAAATGGAAACTCGAATCGGGCATAAAAAGTAGTTTGGTAAAAACAAATAACGAATTGGATTTCGATGTGTTGCAACAAAGCGAGTGGGTTGATGATGTGAGCCGGACCAATACGTTTATTTACAAAGAACAAATCAATGCGGTGTATTCACAGGTGTCGGCGGAGCTTGGTAAATTTCAGGTTCAAGGCGGTTTGCGTTTAGAACAAACAAATTCGGATGGGTATTCGCCAACGCTGAATCAGCAAGTGAAGCGAAGTTATATGCAATTGTTTCCAACACTTTTTGTAACGCACAACATCAACGAAAAGCATCAGTTGAGTTATAGTTTATCGCGTCGTGTAAACCGTCCTGATTATGGTGCGCTCAATCCATTTATTTTTTACTTGGATCAATACACCTACAAAAAAGGAAATCCGTTTTTGCGTCCTGAATTAGCAATCAATGCCGAGGTAACACATTCGTTTATGCAGTTTGTTTTTACAACGCTCTCATACAGCCGAACGACCAATGCGATGCACGATGTAACACAACAGATTGATTCGATTGGTGCAACATTTCAAACCACCATCAATATGAACGTGATTGAAAATGTATCGTTTAGTTTGGTTTTCCCCATTCCGATTCAGAAATGGTGGATGGCAGAAAATGTATTTGTGGCGTATTACAACCATTACACGTCGGTGTTGTTTGATCAGCCACTCAATATCCAGAATTATGCTTGGTATGCACAATCGACGCACAGCTTATCGTTGCCCAAAGATTTTAAACTGGAGGTTTCGGGATATTTCCAGTCGCGTTTGGTGTATGGCATTTTTGAAATTAGAAATAAAGGTGGTGTGAGTTTAGGTGTCGATAAATCATTTTTCAAAAATAAATTGAGCCTGAGTTTGAGTGCAACAGATTTGTTTTATACAGAAATCAATCGTGTTGACATTACGTTTGGAACGCAAGATGTAAATCTCGTAGATCGGAACGAAACACGCACGATTTGGTTACGCGCGCGCTATCAATTCGGAAACGACAAAGCGGCGCGTCGTACACAGTTCCAGTCTGGAGCCGATGATTTGAAGGGGCGCGTGAAGAAGTAGGAGGATTGGAAAGATTGTATCTGTCTTAAATACATTCGACATCATCAAACGAAGCATTGTTTCACTTCACGCCAACCCAGATTGATTTGGGTTGGCGTTTTTTTTGGGTGGTGCAAATGATGTTATCATGTGCAAATGAGTCTCCATCGGCAAACCCTGCGGAGCGAGAGGGGCGTTTGAAATTTAATGAGCAATTGCATGATTTAAAAGGCTGAACAGACATACCTGTTTTTGTAGTTCGGGAATTTTTAACTGAATTTGAAATAAATAGAGCAAGCATACATACATACATACATATATTTATATTACTATATTTGAATTGGCAAACAATTCTAAAACCTCATCACATGAAAAAGATCTTCTTTTTTGCGGCTACCGCATTGGCCTTGGCTGGTCATGCTCAAATGCATTCAAATCACCATCATTTTGAATCGAAATCAGCATCAGGCATTATTACAGATCACAAGAAACTTAGTAACGGTAATACGTTGCAATCTATGATTATTGATGATAGCACCAGGCTTTATCCGGGTGCGCAGTTGTGTTATGCTGAATCGGTTGTGAAAAATCCTGGCTCACTTCTCACGCTTACTTCATCAAACAACTCACAAGTCTGGACGAAGAATTGGTTTCCGGTCAACTACATGAATGATTTCTTCTACATCGAAACCTTTTATGTTGATCCTTCCGGTGATATATATTTATCGGGAAGATTTTCCGGTGTTGTTGATTTAGATCCAGGACCAGCTACTGTTATGTACAATAGCGTATTTCAAAATGCAGGGTATGGATTTTTGATTAAACTGGATAGTAATGGAAATTACCTCTGGTCAAAAATCCTAAACAACCCATCCAATGTATATCAGTTTTGTAATATTTATTCATTGTTAGCTTTGAACAATGGGCATCTGCTTTGTAGTGGTACTTATAGTGAAACGGTTGATTTCGATCCGGGTGTAGGCGTACAAACACGTACAACACCAGCGATGGCTACTAATGGGTTTTTATTGGAATTGGATATGAATGGTAATTTTGTTCAAGTTGCTACATTAGCAAGTAGCAGCTCATCAGCGCCAGGTGCTCCTACTCAAGATAATGCAGGAAATACATATCTGGTATGTAGTTTCTCTGGGACAATAGATATTGATCCGACAGCTGCCGTAAGCAACTTCACTGCTTACGAGAGTTATTATAATAGTTGTTTGATAAAGTACGATAGTTTATTTAATCCAATTTGGAGCAAACACTTCGATCCTGATTTTGGTTATCCTTTTGTTCGACGGTTGGATGATCAGAATATTTATATAGTTAGCAACTTTGTTGATACTGCATTGCTGAATAATAATACGAGTGTAATCGCTCAAGGCTATGCTGATATGGCTGTTGAACGTTGGGATTCCGCGGGAAATTGCATTTGGTCAAAAACAATTACTGGTGCAGGAGATGTTTATACGTCAGATTTTAGGGTTCATAACAACGCTCTATACTTGTATTATTTTTATGACGATTCACTCTACACCAATACGGGAGTAAATGATACGGCGTTGTATGCCCAAAATTATGATATTGCACTAACTGTTTTAGCCAATACGGGCGACCATCTGCAAACACTGGAATTGAAATCAGATTCGGCAACCTATAACTATTGGGGACAAATCGACTTCTCTAGTTTGACCACTAACATCAACTACTATACAGATGGGATTATTGACTTAGAACCTTTCCCTGCTGTTGTGAATGATTTCTCGCAATCGTCATGGAATACGGGTATTGTAGGTATCGTTGAGTTGATGCCATTGACGCTAGGCAGCAATGCACTGTCTTTGGCTTCGAATCCGACGTTGCAAGCATATCCCAATCCTGCTGATGATGACTTAAATATTGTAGTACCAACAAACGGTACGCTTACGGTTGTTGACCTATATGGTCAAACGGTTTTCGTAGAAAATGTATATGCCAAACAAGTTGTTTTATGGAATACAACAACATTGGCTTCAGGGGTGTATTTTCTGAGACTCGAAGATGAATTCGGAAAAATTTCGCCTACGCAAAAAATCGTTGTACAGCATCGTTAAACAAAAGAATGTTAAACGAAAAACGCCAACCCAGATTGATTTGGGTTGGCGTTTTTTTGGTGTGTTGCAAATGATGTTATCATGTGCAAAGGAGTCTCCATCGGCAAATTCTCGCGGCAATTTCGTATATTTAATCAATGAAAAGAATCGTACTCCTTTTTCTACTCACATTGAGTTTGGTGGGTCATGCGCAAAGCAATTCGGAAATCAACTTGTCCAAGACTTTGCCAGAAACGCGCATGGGGCTTTGGACGAACGGCGATTACAAAATTTATGTGTCGTTGGATAGCTTGGAAAAAGCGTTTCGTTCAGCTGGTGAGCAATCCCTGAAATCAGCACAAACATATCCATTATCAGATTCTACTTATCTATTCACCACGCAACGTTACTTAAAAGCTGCCGATCAATTGAAGACTGCTGAAAATGGATTTGATTTGCGAAGTTTGGTGCTTTATCATGGTCGAAACAACGAACAAAATAATGCAGGCAATTCCTATATTGTTCTCAGTTATGTCAAAGTTTTTGTGCAAGCAGGAGATGGCATAGTCTATTACAAAGATGCACGGGTATATATGCTGCAGGTGCGTTATATTCCCGAAGGGGATGGACTCATGTTTGGTTCAACGACTGTGATTTATGTTGATGATGTAGCCAATTTTGCGTTTAAAGATTATCAGCATTATGGGTGGTAGGTTTTTTGAGGTGTTCTTTTTTTTGAAAGGTGTGATAGATTCTTTAAAAGATTATCGTCATGATTGAAATTGGGGATGATAAGATCGAGGATTTGTTTGAGCTTTCCTCCGGCATAAGTGTTGCTACGAAACGCGAGTTTGTAAGCTTGTATGATTTTGATTTTCGGAATTATTTTCAAGTGAAAACTATACTTGGCGAAACAAACGCTTGTTTGATTTTACGAATAGGAGCAATTGCTGATTACGAAAAAGTGTACTCTTATTTCGCTGAACTAGGTTTAAAACTTGTTAATTCCATTGAGGAACACGAAATGGTTTCGTTCCTACCAAAATGGTATCCCGAAATACAGGCATTTACTCCAAAAAGTGTGGTATATGAAACCGTTCCGCGTGCTGAAGAAATCGAAACACAATTCAAGTATCCCGTTTTCTTGAAAGGCGAAAGACAAACCAATCGGCATAGAAAAGAATTGTGTGTTGCGGAAAATAGAAGTGATTTGGAACGAATTTTTAATGTATGGAAAACAGATCCAATTTTGAATTGGCAACGAATAATCGTTCGCGAGTTTGTTTCATTAATGCCAATTGAACAGGTTCAAGAAAAGCAATTGCAAAAATCGTATGAGGTTAGAGTATTTGTTTGGTACGGACAGGTGTTGAGTAAAGGTCAGTATTGGGAGAGTGATCATAAAATTCAACTTACTTCAAGCGACGACGCTAGAATCGAAGCAATGACAAAAATTGTATTTGAAAAAATTCGTGTTCCATTTATGGTTGTTGATTTTGCAAAGACAATGACCAATGAGTGGATTGTCATTGAATTGAATGACGCGCAAGAAAGCGGTTATGCAATGAATTCGAAATTGAATTTGTGGAATAAGTTGATTGAAATTGGGCTTGATAAAAAGTAATAGAACAATGCGTAAGCCTGACCACGAGAGGTTTGTTGAGAATGTATGTGTGCCAAACGACTCACTCTGTATAAACTCCGTTGAAGGTGGTATTGCTTTAGCTGCAAAAACGTATGTTTTCAAATCAAGTTCAACGGAGAAAAAATCAGTAGTTCAATATGAAGCGTTTGCTTTTTTAATTGATTTGATTCAACAAAAAGGTAAGCATGATCTCGTTTTTATTCTTTTGAAAAATGAGTGGGGAACGTCAAGGGTTGCTATGAAAATTGCCGAAATCAATTTGAAGAAAAGTAGCATTGGGACGATTCAAACCAATTTTGTTGTTAAGGACGATAAGGTGGTTTCGTATGCCCTAGGCGAAATGAAAAATGTTTCATTAGAGCAATTTCAGTCGATTCTTTATAGTGCAGTATATGCGGTTTTTTCAATTCCCAATGTAGCTGAAGAAAGACAATTTGATCAATTATTATCACAGGAGATAAAATTTGATTATTGGAATAATTCTCAGGCAATTATAGATTTCGTTATTGGAAAAGGTGGTGTGATTTTGAATGTATATGGGAAATTTGATGATCCTGATGTTACTGCTGCGATTATTGGACTAAAAGAGTTTTTGATTTGATTACTGAGTTCAATCGTTTTGATATTTTCTGCTTCATGATTTCAATAGCTTTAAAAACGCACTTCAAAATTATACGCTCCAACATCGGATAAAATTCTTGCGCAATGCGTTCGTGTCCTTTTTTGTTGGGGTGCGAATTGGTTTTTGAAATGCGTTAATCCATGCGGTTTACATCGTCCCAAATGGTTTCGACGTAACGGACGTTCATAAGCATAAACGTCAAATCACGCCCATCTACGATCACGGCATAACTGCAATTGTCGAAAACGATACTCCGCAATGTTTTACATACAGTGATACCGTAATTGAAAGCACTTCTTATTACAGAAATGGGCAGGTTAAGTTTAAATCAAAAACATATTATGACCGTTGGGGCGTATATAAAGTTGTAGAAGAAAAATACAAAAGCAATGGAGATAGTAAATATGTTTTTGTACTCGCTCATGGTGTTCAACTGATTTACCAAGCGAAATACGGAAAGAATAATGAAATTATTTTCGAAAAATATTTTACGTACAATAACAAGGGTACGTTGACTCAGATCGAAACGAAAAGAAATGGAAATAGCCGCGTACAAGATTTTGATGTCGATGTTTTGGGCGAGCCAATTTGATTCTCAAATTATAGCGTATGTGCACTGGCCTTTCAACATCAATGCTACTTGTTTAATTGATCATTAATAATTTTGGAGAATTTGGGATATAGTGCGTTTACAATTTTCTGATGTCCAATCGCATTGGGGTGGTTATCATTGGCTCCTATTCGCAATAAGTCAATTGGGGTATTGCCATATACGTTGCTTAAATTAATGCTACTGCCAGAATCAATTTTGGTCCAAAGCATTAGATTATTGTACTCATTGGTATCAACATTATCGCCAATTGCGGGAAGGTAAACGATTGTAAGATGGGCGTGGTTTTTTTGAGCTGCTAGCGCTATTTCCCGATATCCCCAAATGAGCATTTGTTTATTGTATGGGAATAATCGATTACGAATTTCGTTACGGCTCATATTTTGTTTTGATTCCGATTGGTGTATTATTGATTTTAGCGTTGGATAAATAGGGTCTATGTTGTTTTGAATCACTCTTGCAACAATACCATTTAGTCGTCTTGCTTCGTCTGAGTGTGCAACGTATATAATCATATCTGGATTGAACTGGAATACCAATGTGTTGCAGAGCCAGACTTGTTGTGGAAGGTGATACCCTCCAACACTAAAATTTAGAATTTCAATTTGTTTGTTGCTACCAGCTTTTTTTAGGCTATCATTTAGTTTTTTTTCTATAATTGATTCAAAGACTTCGTTGTTACTTACTCCGCTTCCCATTTCGTAAGAGCCTCCTAGTAGTGCAATGCGAAAGCTATTAACTGGTTTTTGTTTTGTGTAAAACCGATCCCGCATTCCCCAAATATTGGTTGAAAATACGATGCCATCATATTCAACTTGGTATGATTTTTTCAATATACGAAGCCGTATGTCCTTTGTTGAAATTGTTGCTTCTTCAAACCAGCTTGAACGTGTTGCACTTTTTATGCTAACAGCCCATGGGTTTTCGGTGCTTTTTTGCGAAACAAGTTTTTCGTAATAGCCTTGATCGGCTTCTTCCTGCTCCGCTGCATTAAGATTGGTAGAAGTGAATTCGTTATAATATTTAACAAAATACTTCGGTAATTTTTCTTGCGCTTTTGACCAGTTGATGATTAATAAGAAAATGGAGAGGAGTATGATTGTTATGCTGGTTGGCTTCTTTTTAAGGAATGCAAATGTTTGTCTATTTTTATAAAAATAGTATAATGTTGTAAGAATAAGTGTGATGCCTACAAACGCTGCAATAAATGAAAGCCAAGTGTATAAACCATTTCGAGGGTTTGTGATTTTGAAAAGCAGAAA
>JAAFIA010000017.1:36569-60857 GCA_013298545.1 Bacteroidota bacterium
GAATATAAACATTCCAACAACACGGATGCAAATAGCGAGTGAATGTGTCCATGATGATTTAAATGGTATGCTTGAACCTTCTTTTTTTGATTCGATAGATAGATTAATCGAGATGCATGCCCCTAAAATTAACCAGTAAATCAAGTCGGTAAACTTGAATAAGTAAAACCCGCGAATCCAAAACCATTGCCAGGCATGAAGCTGCCATGTAATTATAAAAACACAAAGCGAAGCGACTAGAACTGCAAATCGCGTTTTTTTTCTGATGCGAAAAAAGATCGGATAATAAAATACTTTCGTTACAAAACTACGCCAATAGATATTTATTTTACGCCATATCTGTCCAAATCCGGTGATGAAAAAAGCATTGTCAAATACAGGTGGTAGTGTAAATCCATATAGCCCAATGATTCCGATAGCGATCCAAAATAACCCTAGCATACGCAAGATTAATGTGTAGCTCAAAAAAATGTAAAGCAATGCCTCATCTGTATATTGAATGGTAGCCGTATTTGGAACAATATGGTAACAGAGCCGATAACAGAGCAGGCATAAAATTCCGAGCATGATTCGTCTGAATGCTAGCTTATCGAGCACTGAAGAGCGTTGTTCCTTTTGCGAATAAATAAATGTTTTGAAGTCAATAACTGGAAAAAGCGGCATCGCTAAATTGACGGGGATGAAAATATAAGCCAGCCTTTGTGAAATAGCAATCTCTACATTTTGCTTTTCATGTTTTAGTTCATACATGTAAAGTATAAAACGAAACATTAGCATACTTCCAAGCCAAGGCGTAATGATGGATATTCTTGGAATATAGAGCCATTGCATATTAATCGTGATTAGCCCAAGTGTACAAATCAATAGTATGAGGATACGAATTGTGTATGGTAAAGGAAGGTGTGCGATCAGTAAAAAAAGTAGTATGATTACAATAAAAGCAGTACCACCAAACAAGCCAAATGCAAATAAAATCAATCCCCAAGTTGTTGTCATCATTACCAGAGGAGCAATACGTTTCGGTAACCAATAAGTGATTAAGAGTGAAATTCCTATGGGTATTATAATTTGTGTAAGACCTTGGCTTGTTTCTATTTGGTAGCTATAAATAACTGCAAACAAAACAGTAAGCTGAACTGCAAAAATGATAAATTCGGAGAAAGGTCTTTTTCCGAAAGAGCCTCCTTCTTTCGGAAAAAAATATAGATTATATAAGAGTTGACGCATGCGTTTTATGACGTAATTAAAGGCAATTGTGTTAATGAATTAATTGCCTCGGGGTGGCGGGAAAAAAGGTATTACAGCAATAATTTTTTGCAAGAACGTATTCGTTTTTTTAAAACGAATTACTTTTTTTGGAAAATCAGGTCCGGCATCGATGAGTTGTTTGTTGAAACGTTCTTGAACATATGCATACAATTTTTCATCCAATTGATTGTGTTGTTTTATGGCTAAACGTGTGTTTTCGTCAGGTATGTAACTAGCTGATGTTTTTTTTAGCACTTGCTGCTTTCGATAATAGGGGAAACGCCAGCCGTATTGCTGGCAAAGCAAAAGTAGGAACTCATCAAATTGTTCTTGAATGCCAACAATAGGAAAGTGCATTTCTAAGTTTTGAATCGCAAGATGTAAATGAGCATCATTTATTTCGTCCCAAGGCTCATTGAGTTTTCCTGATATCATACGCACCATCATATTGTTGAGGTAGATTAATTTGCCATTTTCGAGCAATTGAAGTAAGGTGTATTGGTGTTTTGCCCACTCTTGATAGAAATGGTGGTTTGGACTTCGTATAAGTTGATTATAGTGAGAGATTACACGATCTGTTGGATTTCTAAGCAAGGTAAAATACGCGATGTCCTGTTGGGTCAAAAGTGTATGCACGCCATAAGGAAAGTGCCCTTTAAAAACACTGATTTTTTCGCGTTTGTTTTTGTCGAGTTCTAATAATGCATTAGGGAAGCGAATTGCATTCCAAGTATAGAGATTGTCTTTTGTATAATTACGTATAATAATGCTATGTAGCGTTGTGCCTGCGGTTTTGGGTATGTGCAGGAAAAATAGCTTCGCCTTGTTCGGGTCTTGTCTCATCGAGTCGAATTCATTTGCTTTTTAATAGATGACGAATAATGCCACGAATCTTGCTTGGGAGTTTTTTTATAACAGGATGTCGTTTCTCAAGTTGTTGAAGAGCATGTAAGGAACGAACATTTTTGAAAATTTCGGCTTGTTTATTTTTAAAGGTAGGCAGTAATATGTCAACAATTAGTACACATCGAGGCAAAGTGGTATTATTCCATGCACGGTGCTTGTGTGCATCGCAAAATAAGAGCCATTGTCCCTCTTGCCAACTTCGAGTCTCGTCTTTTACCTGAATACCGCAATCGGGAATCTGTGCAGGGATAAATATTCCTAAATGTGCTCGAATAATTGCATTCGTATCGCCATGATGTGGATATATTTCAGTACCCGCATCAAGCCAGCTAATGGCTGCCGAAGTTAGTCCGGGGATCGTTTTAAAGAAAGCGTCTAGATTTGGGCATTTGTTGCAACTTATATCATTGCGAATACCCCAACTGTAAAACGGCTCAACTTTCCATGCACTTTTTTTTGAGCTTAATTCGTTGTTGAAGTATTGCTGAAGGTTTTCTTCATGGTGTTGTATATAGCTTTCAATTTCTGCTTTCCAAAAAGGAAATTTAGCTGCTGTTTGATCAAGCCAAGTAAAATTTATCGGGTCGAAAAAAGCAGGTTGAGAACCAGCATAAGAGCCACCTTTGTATGAATACCAAATGCCGGAATCATTGGTGATTGATATCATTGGGTATAGTTATGTGTGGACATGCAAATATAATGGGTTTCGAAGAAAGTGTTGCCATATTTTGTAGTATGTGGACGAATTATGATATTTGTTCTGGTGAAGAAAATTTTTCGATACATTTTTCTCGTAAAAAACAAGTTAAAAGCGCGCTTGCTCAAGTGGTTTTATTTTGAAAATGAACAGGCATTATTAAAAGGAAAAATAATAAAAAGCATAGATCGCCCATCGGTCGTTTTTTTTACGGTTCATAAAGCTGCTTCGTCTTTATTGTCTCAGCGATTATCCGTTTATTTTAACAAACATGGATATCTGATTGCTGATTTGAGTTCCTTTTTTGCAAAAACAGGAATGCATCAACGTCGTTTTTTTTTAGACAATACTTCTCAGCGTCAAAATGTGTTTAAACACAAAGGCGTTTTTCATTGTTCGTTTCGATACTATGTCGATATTCCTCAGCTCTCAGCTCAGAAAATTTTACTCGTTTTGCGCGATCCGCGTGATGTCTTGGTCTCTCATTATTTCTCTACATTGTTTAGCCATCCGGTACATAATATTGAATTTCTTTTGCATAAAGAAAATGCACTCAATCTCGATATTGATGATTATGTCAAAACTATTGCGCCTGAATTTTTGGTACAATATTTAAACTATATGGAACTCCGAAAATGCCCAAATGTATTGTGTTTGTTATATGAAGATATGGTCAATCTTCCTGCCACTTTTGAGCAAAGCATAGCCAATTTCGTTGATTTGCCGCTTGTTGATGGCGAAATCGTACACGCAGATGATTTTATTCAAGAAAAAGAAAACAAATATGTTCATAAACGAAAAGTTACCCCTGGCGATCATCGTGAAAAATTGAAACCCGAAACGGTTTTATGGTTGAATGATTTTTTTCAAGAAGTATTGATTCAACTTAATTATTCAATTTGATTTGCTTTTGCTTGTATCCTAAATCGAAAAGACTGAGAGTCTGTTTAAATAAGGAGTAGTATAGGAATTGCAATTACAAATCTCTACAATCATTCGTGTAAATGCCGTTTTTATAGCTTCTAAGAATTTGATTTTTGCCCTTTTATAGCGTTAGTTTCGTATTTCAAATACGACGATTTTTAGCCTTTTCTGACACTCTTAATTTCGGTCGTTTTTAAAAGGAGTATTCCAACTGCATTTGACTCTTCAACTCCGTCGGCAAAGTTTTATAATGTGTTGCAATCCATTGCTCCGAATCATCGTGCACGTTTGTTAAGACACAACGAAAAGGTGTTGGCGATTTTTTATTCAAGTAAGCTCGTAAACGCGCTGTTTTTTTCAAGTACGCATCTTTGTGCAACACGTATTGTTGGTTGTAAATTTCTTCTTGCCCAGGTTCTAAAATGTAACCAAGTTGTTTGTTGAAGGCAATGGCCGAAAAATTATCGCGGAGGATGCGTGCGTAGGTGCGCTCAAGACCCATAACGAGCGAGAGGTCGGTGAGTAGGAGCGAGGCACGCAACGGAATATCGGTGTTGCGGTACGATTCTTCCCAGATAAAAATGCCGCCAGAACGGGTTTCTTTTTTTTGCCAATCGATTTCGGAGCCATTGATGAGGCCAACAAATTTTTCGGCTGTGCGGATGAGGAAATAATTGTTGTTGCGGTTGTTGATGCGCTGAAACCATTCTTGCTGCATGATTTCCGTAATGTGTTCCCGAAATTCCATGAATCGGTTTACGTTTTCGGCATTGCGGTGTGTACGCACAAGTTCAAGATGTTCTTGTTGCAAACGAACGAGTTCAATGCCGTAGCCGTATAAAATCATGGTTGCCTAAAATTATTGGTTTTACAAAACCTGATCAATGGCATAAGATGGTTTGCGGTTTTGCAGCTGATACAATTTGTATAAGTATTGGCCAATAATACCAAGGCAAAACATGAGAATGCTAGTTGAGAAAAGAATTGTTACAATAAGGGCCGTAAATCCGGGCAATGCGCCGTGCATGAGTTTGTTGTAAATAAATCGAATGCCTAAGGCCATGGTAATGACCGATGCGAGTAAACCAATACCTGTCATCAACCGCAAAGGCGTTGCGCTGTAATTGATGAGAATGTCGAAATACAAGTGAAATAATTTGGCCCGTGTATAAGTCGATGAGCCTTCGCGCCGCGCATGATGCGCAACGGGAACGCCACTCACGCGTGAGGTGTACCAAAAAATAACTTCGTCGATGAATAAAAAACCGGTTTGAATGTGCACGAAAACTTTTGCCGCAATTTCGCGTTTCATGAGGCGAAACGAACTGGCATACTCGGCATTTCCGGTGGTGATGTTTGATGTTTTACGCACAAACCAACTTCCTGCATTGCGCCAGTACGTGTGGCGTTTGTCAATGTATTGTCCGTAAACAACATCGTCATTTGTTTCTTCTTGGTGTTTGAACAGTTTTAAAATTTCGGAAGGCGGGTGTTGTAGATCGTCGTCCATCGTAACCAAGAAATCACCAGAAGCAAAACTGACACCGCAAGCAATCGCATTGTGTTGTCCAAAATTGCGACTGAGTTTGATGGTCTTGATGTGTTCAGGGTCATTTTTTTTCAAATCTTTTAAAACTTCCCAACTTCCATCGCGACTACCATCGTCAACTAAAATAAGTTCGTATGCCATCTCGTGCAGGGCTTGCGTGAGTTCCTGGTGTAATGTTTTCAGCGTGATGGCGCTGTTGTACACGGGAATGATAATGGATAACGTAGGTTTTGTTGACATATCAACTAATTTTAGCCGTGGAGCAAAAAGCCGCCGTCGAGTGTGAGTGAAGTTCCGGTAACCCAAGCAGAAGCATCCGATAAAAAGTAAATAGCGGCATGTGCAACGTCTTCGGGTTTACCTGTTCCGAGTGGGTAGCGGCTGACATGTTTATCCATTTCTTCCTTCGACATGCGTTCTTCTGCTTGTTCGTACATGGGTGTTTGTACCATGGCAGCGGCGATGCAGTTGCTTCTGATTTTTTGCGGATATAATTCGAGGGCAAGCGTTTTTGAAAATGTTTCGAGTGCAATTTTTGAACTGCCGTAAAGTGCGCCGCCTTTGTGCGGGTGCGCCGCAGAAATCGACGACATAAACACGAGCGATGCGTTGCGGTTCAACTTTTTATGTTTGATCATTGATGCCATAGTGAGCACAACTGCATCGTAGTTGATGGAAAAAGTTTCGCGAATTTTTTGCTCATCGAGGAAACGAATTGGAAATGGATTGACAACACCTGCGCACCAAACCAAGCCATCAAGAGTTGGCATCTGTTGCATGAGTTTTTCGCGGTCATCGGTCTGTGTCAAATCTGCGGCAATGCAAAAATGCCCCTCGCCCAAAAGTTGTTTTTGTGTTTCGTGTAAACGTTCGTCGTTGCGTCCAGTAAGGATACACGAGGCACCAAGCTTGCTGCATGCAATAGCCGTTGCGCGACCAATGCCTGAAGATGCTCCGGTAATGAGAATCGTTTTTCCCGAAAGGTGAAAAGGTGTTTGGCTTGTTGTCATGGCGATTCAATTTCCAGAATAGGCAGGCAAAGGAGATCCTGGGTTTCGATCAGGGCCGTTCCCCACGAGAGGCCGACACCAAAGCCTGCAAGTACCCAACGTTTATTTCCAACTGCGGCATCGCCGAGCGTTGCCATGGTGAGTGGAATGGAGGCCGAGCTGGTATTTCCATAATCGGCTAAGGAGTACGGAACTTTTTCGGGAGGTAATTTTAATTTTTTGCGGATGGTTTCGAGGATGAGTTTGTTGGCTTGATGAAAAATAAAGAAATCAATTTCATCGCTCGAAATTCCGGCTTGATTTAAGCAGGTGTTGATGCTTGGTGGGGCTTCGCGGATGGAAAAATTAAAGACATCCAATCCGTTGAGCCAAAGGTTGCGGCGATGGCGGACAATGCCTTTGTCGGTTTCTTCTTCAATAAAGGTATGTTCGTTTACTGGATTTCTCAGCCCGCCATCGGGAATGATGATGGCTTCAAAACCTTTACCGTCGCTTTGTAAATTGATGTGTGTTTTGGCGTTTGCATCGTAGCAAAATGCGCTAGCTGTTCCGGCATCGCCAAAGAGTGGCCAAGTACTTTTGTCTTTGGGGGTAATTCCGGCAGAGGAAATATCACCAGCCAATAAAAGTGCTTTTCGGAAACCGCCTGTGGCCATCATCGATGTGAGTGTAGAAAGGCCATAGACGTAACCGCTACAACCTAAACTGATGTCGAAGGCGGCGGTTGTTTTGGGTAATCCTAAGCGCGCTTGTAAAACAACGGAAGTTGCGGGAAGAAAATAATCTTGTGATTGCGAAACGAAAATGAGCAAGTCGATTTCGTCTTTATTCCAGTTGAGTGCAGCGATTAGTTTTTCGGCAGCATGCAAGCAGAGATCGCTGGTGGCCATTCCGGCGGGGGCAATGTGGCGCGTAGCAATGCCTGTTGTTTTGATGAGCAAGCTACGTTCTTGCTCACTGATGTGATCGTAATCGGCGTTGTGTTGCTTTGCTGCGGGAACCGCGGCGGCAACACCACATAAACGAGAGCCGGAGACAGAAAATTGAGCCATTAGTTGGCGCGGCTGGCAATGAGAGAATAAATAGCTTGGACAGTTGTTGACGCGCGTAGGTCTTCGCCTGTAAGCGTAACATCGTATTCGGTTTCGGCGAGTGCAATGAGAATGAGTGCATGCATGGAACTCCATTCGGGCAGTTGCCGGTAATTGGTTTCGGGCTGAAGTGTTCCAGAAGGTAATTCTTCGATTTCAGCTTCGAGCTTACGGATAAAAATTTCGATGGTGTCCATAATTTACCTCAGAGGTTTCAGAGCAAATGTAACGAAATCCTGTATGTTTTCTGAAAAACAAAACATCCCATCCGCAAGCCATTGGCTCACAGACAGGATGCTGCTGACGTTCGATCAGGGAAAAATTAATGGGCGATTACAAGCGATTTCGTTGCAATTTGATTGCCAATTTGAATTTGAACCAGGTATATTCCGGCAGGTAAATTTTCGACGTTGAGTGTAGCTTGATTTTTTCCGCTTGTAGCGTTGATGGTTTGTGTTTGCATCGACTCGCCAAGTACATTGTACACCGTGATTTGCACGACTCCCGCTTTTTCTAAATTGAAATTGATATTGGCATTGGTGTTTGCCGGATTCGGGAAAATGGTATTGCCTGTAATGGCATTGTTCTCTGCAATTCCGGTGATGTTGTATTCTGCATCAAACATGGCAATGCCTTTGTTGTTTGCGCCTTCAGCAATCCACACATGAGCGGCTTGTGTTACGGCAGGATTTATCTCGACACGCGGGTAAGGAGCTTTTAAGTTTGTGGTGAGGTCGTTGTATTGCGTAGAGACTGTTGACCAAGTACTTGGTGTGAGGAGGTTGAATCCATTGACGATGTAGGGCAATTTGCCGTTTGTAGAATCGTAATAGGTAGCAAGAAAATTGTTGTTTGTTGGATCGTATGATACATCGCTGTGCATATCGTTTTCGTTGCTATTAACAATGTCAAAGCGGTACCAGAAATCGCTATAGTGGGCACGTTTGTTTTGAAAACCAAGCATATCGTAATCGGAACCGTCGCCCAAATAATCGCGATCAACCATGACCACCGCGGCAACGCCACCGCTATCGGTATCAAGTGTTCCGAAAGACGTTGCAATGCTTGGGTTGCGGCAAAGACCGATCATCGCAGAACTGAGGGAGTCGAGATTAACGGGAGTAATCCAACTATCATCAAATGTGCTCGAACAACGGGAAGTATAGATATTTCCAGTACGGTTGGTTGAGCTTGACAAGCGTTCCCATGCAGCAAAATAACGTCCATTCGAGCCAGAGGCACTTCGGCCATAAGCAAGCGAAATATTGCGGTTGTAAAATCCGGTAGTTGCAACGGTTTGACGGTTGCTCCATGTATTACCGCCATCTCCAGAAGAAACAAAAACGATTGAATCGTATGAAGAAGAAAAAGAAGAGTAGAGCATACCCACCGAGTATGGCGACGCACCTACGGCAGGGGAAAGATAATCTGTCGCAAGGGCCACATCATAAAATGGACGTGTGTTGTTTACTTGAAGATAATTGTTGTTAAGGAAACTGCCCGTTGTTGCGTTGTAACGATCGACAAAAAGAACATAGGTGCTTGTCGAAAGTGTTAGGTTGACTCCGGCTAAGAATAAGGTCAAATTGTTCGTGTCAGTTCCAGCCACAACAATATCAATAGCTGGATACTGTATATCAAAAGTCTGAGCTTGGTATATCACAGACCACGTGATTCCGTTATCGCGCGATGATTTGATGGTAAGGCCACCCGTAGAGCTTGCTGCATCGAATGTGGTGAAAGCAACATAGAGCCAACCATTGAATGCAACGGCTAGACGAACACGGCGTTGATCAACAGCGGAATTGTTGTCGATGATGACATCGTTGGTATAGAGTGGAACGAGTGGTAAACGCTCAGCTCGTTGTTCTTGGCGGGGTTCTCCAACAAAAGCAGGTGCTGTGTAAGTAGGAATGTCTTGATGGGTGAAGTTTGTTTGGGCTTTAGCGGCAACTAGCAATACGGTGAAGCAAGTGATTAGGAGTAGTTTCTTCATCTTTGTTTGGGTTTTGTTTGTCGGTAAAATTAATGTATTTGTCGTATTTTTTATAATATTTCTGGTTTGATGTTTTGCACATACGATTAAAATGAGGGAGGTGCATTTGTTTTATTTACAGGTGTTGCGTAAAGAAATTGTGATGGATTTTTTAAAAAAAATGGCTAATCTGCCGAGTCGATTAGCCATCAAAGAGAAGGAATAAAGAAGATTAGTGTGTAACCACAAGTTGTTGGTTTGTTGTTTCCGATCCTGTATGCAGTTGGATGGTGTATATGCCGGCTGGCAAATTTTCGACGTTGAGCGTAGCTTGATTTTTTCCGCTTATGGCGTTTATTGTTTGTGTTTGCAGGGATTCGCCAAGTACATTGTAAATAACAAGTTGTACTTCATTTGCTGTTTTTAGATTGAAACTAATATTGGCGTTTGTGTTTGCGGGATTAGGAAATACATCGGTAAATTCGATAGCGTTTTCTTCGCTTACACCATCAGCAAATTCAGCATCAAACAGGGCAATACCATTGTTGCCTGAGCCTTCTGCAATCCAAGCGTTGATAGCAAGGTTTGAAAAAGGATCGTAGGCAACTTGTGGCCAGGGGTTACTTATATTGGTGCTCAGGTCATTATAACTTGTAGGTGAAGCAGCCCAGCTCGCATCTGGTACATTGAAAGATTCAAAAAAGAGCGTCAGGTTTCCAAATGTAGAATCGAAAGCGGTAGCTAAAAAGAACAGGTTATCGTAGTCAAATGTAATATCTGGCTGCAATTCCTGATTCGGCGAGGCTGCCATATCAAGCATGAACCAATTGTTGGCATTTTCTGCATTCAAGTTGTAATAACTTGAAATATCGTAGTCGGCATTTTGGAACTGTCGTTCAAACACAAGCATGGCTGTAATACCACCGCTTGCATTGTTTGCATTAGAGAACGCGGTTGCAATTTTTGGGTTTCTACACTTTCCTGCCGTGAGCGCACTCAGCGAGTCGATGTTTTGAGGGGCGGTCCAGTTGCCATTAAAGGTGGTTTGATTTCTACAAAATATAATATCGGCATTGACATCGTTTGAGCCGAGCATTTGCTCCCAAACTGCAAAATACTGTCCATTTGGTGCAGCTGGACCATAACCATAAGAAAGATCAATACTTCGGGTATAATACAACGTATTTAGAAGTGTTTCGCGAATGTTCCAAGTAGCCCCAGCATCGTCAGACCCTACAAAAACAACCGTATCGGTATTGATATTAAATGCGGTATAAATGAGTCCGATCGAGTAGGGGCTGCTTCCGGTGGCAGGAAATAAATAATCGGAAGCAATAGCTGCGTCATTTATTTTATCGGTGCCGTGATTGAGCATATAAGGCGTATCTAAATAAACGTCGTTTGACGCATCATGTCGATCTACGCGGAGCGAATATTCCATGCTGCTCGAATCGAGAAATACATAGCTAACAAATGCATATAAGTTATTGGCGTTAGTGCCCGTTACAACAAGATCGATGTTGCTGATTCGAATATCTGGAAACTCGAAATGATCGCTCACCGTCCAAGTAACGCCACCATCTGCCGATTTGCTAAGTGTTAATCCACCCATTTGCGTAGCAGGCTCATACGTAGTGTAAGCAGCGTAAAATGTTCCATCGAAAGATGATGCGATAACGACTTCGCGTTGGTCAACTCCTGCTTGGGTTTCAATAATTACATCGTTTGCATAAAGTGGCAATAAAGGTGCGTTCTTACTGGGTCGATTTTGAACTTCTTCGTAAAAATTGATGGTTTGTTGTGGTCTCGCTAATTGAACACGGCTGTTTTGGGCATAAGCAGTACCGGTTAGCAAGGCCAGAAGTAGGAGGAACGTCGTTTTTTTCATGGTTGTCAGGTGATTAGATTCGTCGTCAAAAGTAGAGCCTTTGTCTATGTAATCTGAGTCCTAACATCTGGCAGATTGAGCAAATAAATTGAATTTTAAATGGCAATAAATTATGTAATTATTTTATTTACAGTTATTTGCGATTTTATACTGTGATAGATCTTGTGAATGATTTAGATGGGATGAAATATTCTACTTACGCTCCAGCAAACAACGATATTGACCTGAAATGTGTGTGTGGGATGACAAGTGAGAGCAGGAGATTAGTTTTCCTCAGCGTCGGGTTTAATATAGTGCGGCGGAATGCGGTCGGCAAGCCAAGTTCCTTCATTGCCATGATAGAATTTGATACCGTTGTTCCAAGCAGATGCAGCGTCGATGACGAGCAGGAGTACATCGTCGGTTCTGCGTTCGCCTACCTGTTGAGCCGTATCGACATCAACAGAAAGGTGCACGTATTGGCGTTTCATGGGACGCAAGCCTTCTTTGCTAATTTTCTTCCAAGCCCAAGGCGTTGTGCCGTGGTAAAGTGTATCGGGTGGACGAATAGCTTGTTTTTCGATTGTTTGTGCAACGGAATGGCCATAAAAGGCACGAATATATCCGTCTTGAATCTCGAAACGTTTCTTTTCCGATTCGTTGTTGAGCTTTTCGATGAGTGTCGCGTCGATTTTATCCCAACCTGATTTGAGTGGGCGCAATGCGCGGATCAGATCGTCTAATTTCACCCATCCTTCCTTGTCGAGAAAGAGCGCAAATTTATGCGGTTCATGGCGTAAAGCGAGCGAAATGGTTTTGCTGAGTTGTTGTAAATTAATTTCGGACATAACTAATAACCGTAATTATAATTTCGATTAGTAATGGATGATGGTGGCTGACCAAGAGAGACCTGTACCAAATCCAGCTACCAAGACTTTCATGCCTCGTTTTAGGCGCCCATTTTTTTTCGATTCGTATAATGCGATTGGAATGGTTGACGCACCCGTATTGCCTGTTTGCGCCATACAATGGACAAACTTTTCTTCCGGTATCTGCATTTTTTTGCGAATGGTTTCATTCAAAAACACATTGGCTTGGTGAAAGACAAAGAGGTCAATATCGGAAAGTTGGAGCTTGCTCTTTTCAAGGAGTTCTTGAATCATTGCCGGAACGGTTTTGAGGGTGAATAGCATCACGCCAACACCGTCCATTTTAAAGCAGGCATTGCTCGAAACGTTGCCAAATTCATCGGTTTGAATGGTATGCGAATCTGTATTTAACGGATTGCGCGCCCAGCCGTCGCGCACAATGATTTTTTCAAACCCCGTACCATCTGTTCCATAAACAAACGGGCCGATTCCACTCGATAGATCGTCGTTCGCGAGGAGTGTTGCCGCCGCGCCATCGCCAAAAACAAACCAAGAGCTGCGGTCGTCGGGGTGAAACGTGGTGCTGAGGGTAGAAGTAGTCAGCAGCAAGACATTCTTGGGCTTCATAGATTCGAGAATACCACAGGCGAGGCCCAAGCCGTATGTAAAGGCACTACACCCCATGCTATAATCGAGCGCCCCACATGATTTTTTCAATCCAAGTCGTCCGTGAATCACGGCAGAACTTTGTGGGGTATAAAAATCGGTATCAATGATGCAAACGAGCAGGAAATCGATGCTGTTGCGGTCTATTTGGTGTTCGGCAAAGAGTTTTTCAGCGGCTAAAACGGCTAAATCGGAGGAGGTTTGTCCTTCGGTTATAAAATGACGTTTTTCGACGCCTACTTTTTGGAGGCTGCTGGCTTTAGCGTCGGGGAAATCGGCGAAAAAGTCGACATTGGTATAAACCTGATCGGGGAGGTGATACGAAATGGCTTGAATGCGTGCAGGCATGGAGTAAAGATAAATGGAAAGCGGGAATGGTTGTAAAGGTGAGGGATAAAGCCTTTTCTTTTTTTTAAAAAATGAGCAAATACGGGTGTTTGATTGGGGTTTTAGGTTAATTTTGCCGTGAAATTAGGTTTTCGGGGGGAAATAGGAATGACGCAAGGGCTGATTTTTTGCCGATTGGGGAGCCAAAAAGGGGGGTGAAAAAATATTTCAATTCACAAATCCTTAATTAACGGGCATTTCAGGCATAAAAAAAATAATTTCAACCACATCTTGTTTATATCAAAGTATTTGTACCTTTGCCGTCCCCAAAAACCGGACTTGGGGTAAATAGTTTTTGCAAAAACCGAACAAAATCAACAAAAAGAATACACATGCCTACGATTTCCCAGTTAGTACGAAACGGCCGCGCTCCTTTGACAGTCAACAGCAAATCAGCTGCACTTGACAACTGCCCGCAGAAGCGTGGAATTTGCACCCGTGTTTACACCACAACGCCAAAAAAACCAAACTCTGCACTCCGCAAGGTTGCCAAAGTACGTCTAACCAATAAGCAGGAAATCATCGCCTACATTCCAGGCGAAGGGCACAACTTGCAAGAGCACTCAATCGTACTTGTTCGTGGAGGTCGTGTAAAAGATCTTCCTGGGGTACGTTATCATATCGTTCGTGGCGCACTCGACACCGCTGGTGTTGATGGTCGTAACCAACGCCGTTCTAAATACGGAACGAAGAAAGCCAAAGCGGGTGCTGCAGGAAAAGCCGCTCCTAAGAAAAAATAAGCAACGTCTAACAGCACGCTAAGATCATTATACAATGAGAAAGACCAGAGCTAAAAAGCGCATTCTGCTCCCTGATCCAAAATTTAACGATACACTCGTTACACGTTTTGTCAACAACATGATGTATGAAGGTAAAAAATCTACCGCATACAACATTTTTTATGATGCGATCGAAATCGTAGCAAAACGTACCGAACAAGACGGCCTCGAAACATGGAAAAAGGCACTCGCTAACGTAACACCAGCTGTCGAAGTTCGCAGCCGTCGTGTTGGTGGAGCAACCTTCCAGATCCCACAAGAAATTCGTGGCGAACGTCGTACCGCACTTGGTATCAAATGGCTTATCGGATCTTCACGCAAACGCAACGAGAAATCAATGGCAGCTAAACTTGCTGGCGAAATTGTTGCAGCGGCAAAAGAAGAAGGTACAGCTTTCAAAAAGAAAGAAGACGTACACCGTATGGCAGAAGCCAACAAGGCTTATGCTCACTTCCGTATGTAATTAGTAGAAGATAAAGACGAAGAGGAAAAACAAACAATGAGCGATCTTAAATATACCCGTAACATCGGGATTGCTGCCCACATCGATGCTGGTAAAACTACCACCACCGAGCGTATCCTGTATTATGCTGGTGTAAACCACAAAATTGGTGAAGTACACGACGGTGCTGCTACTATGGACTGGATGGTTCAGGAGCAGGAACGTGGTATCACCATTACGTCTGCTGCTACTACTTGTTTCTGGCATTACAGAGACAATAAGTATAAAATGAATATCATCGATACCCCAGGTCACGTTGACTTTACCGTTGAGGTAAACCGTTCCCTGCGTGTACTCGATGGTCTTGTGTTTTTGTTTTCTTCGGTTGATGGTGTTGAACCACAATCTGAAACAAACTGGCGCTTGGCCAATAATTACAGTGTAACACGTATCGGTTTCGTGAATAAAATGGACCGTGCTGGTGCTGACTTTTTAAGTGTTGTGAAGCAAGTGAAAGAAGTATTGGGTGGCAATCCAGTTCCACTTCAACTTCCGATTGGTGCTGAAGAAAATTTCAAAGGTGTTGTTGACCTTGTAAACAACCGTGGTGTTGTTTGGAACGAACACGATCAAGGAATGACCTTCACTGAAGTTCCTATTCCTGATGATATGCTTGCTGAAGTTGCCGAATACCGTGAAAAATTGCTTGAAGCAGTTTCTGAATTCGACGACAAATTGATGGAGAAATTCTTTGAAGATCCAAACTCCATTACAGAAGCAGAAATTTTAACTGCATTGCGTAAAGCATGCGTAGCCAACAAAGTTGTTCCAATGCTTTGTGGTTCTGCATTCAAAAATAAAGGTGTTCAAACCATGCTCGATTATGTCATGGAATTGATGCCTTCTCCACTCGATAAAGAAAATACCAAAGGAACACACCCTGATACCGAGGAAGAAATTTCTCGCAGACCAGATGTGAGCGAACCTTTCACCGCCTTGGCGTTCAAAATCGCAACCGATCCATTCGTTGGTCGTTTAGCGTATTTCCGCTGCTATGCTGGTCGTTTGGATTCAGGTTCTTATGTACTGAACACCCGTTCTGGCAACAAAGAGCGTATTTCGCGTATTTTCCAAATGCACGCCAACAAACAAAATCAGATTCCATTTATCGAAGCTGGTGATATCGGTGCTGCTGTAGGATTTAAAGACATCAAAACAGGTGATACCTTGTGCGACGAGAACAATCCAATTGTACTCGAAGCAATGAATTTCCCTGAACCCGTTATCGGTTTGGCGATTGAGCCTAAAACTCAGGCCGATTTAGATAGACTTGGAACTGCGCTTGCAAAACTTTCTGAAGAAGATCCTACGTTCCGCGTAAAATCTGACGAAGAAACCGCACAAACAATCATCAGCGGTATGGGCGAGCTTCACTTAGAAATTATCGTTGACCGTTTGCGTCGCGAGTTCAAAGTTGAAGTTAACCAAGGTGCTCCACAAGTAAACTACAAAGAGGCGATCAACGGAACCGTTGAACACCGCGAAGTATATAAGAAACAAACTGGTGGTCGTGGTAAATTCGCTGATATTAAGTTTGTCATCGGACCTGCTGACGAAACATTTGAAGTTACCGATAAAAATGGTGGTCTTCAGTTTGTAAACGAAATCACAGGTGGTAACATTCCACGCGAATTTATTCCTGCGATTGAAAAAGGATTTAAAGCATCCATGAGCAATGGTGTACTTGCTGGCTATCCAATTCAAACCATGAAAGTACGTGTCATTGACGGATCATTCCACGCGGTTGACTCGGATTCTCTCTCATTTGAGATTTGTGCGAAGACTGGTTACCGCGAGTCATTGCCAAGCGCGAAGCCTGTATTGCTCGAGCCAATCATGAAGCTTGAAGTTATTACACCAGAACAATACATGGGCGATGTTGTTGGCGATTTGAACCGTCGTCGTGGCCAAGTAGAAGGTATGGATACCCGTGCTGGTGCACAAGTCATCAAAGCAAAAGTTCCACTGTCTGAAATGTTTGGTTACGTTACACAATTGCGTACCATCACATCTGGACGTGCATCTTCTACAATGGAATTCTCACACTATGCTGACGCACCGCGTAACGTAGCTGAAGAAGTCATTGCAAAAGTAAAAGGTAAAAAAACTGAAAACGCATAATCGCAACGCGCTATACCATGAGTCAGAAAATTCGAATCAAACTCAAGTCATACGACTACAATTTAGTTGATAAGTCGGCTGAGAAGATCGTGAAAACCGTAAAGAGCACAGGTGCTGTCGTAAGTGGTCCAATTCCACTGCCAACACACAAACGCATTTACACTGTTCTCCGTTCACCACACGTAAACAAGAAAGCGCGTGAGCAGTTCCAGCTTTGCAGTTACAAGCGTTTGCTTGACATCTATTCATCAACTTCAAAAACAGTTGATGCGTTGATGAAACTCGAACTCCCAAGTGGTGTTGAAGTAGAAATCAAAGTTCCTTAATCGAAATCGGTTTCGGGCTACATTAATTAATAACTAAAACAACGTACAACAACCTATGTCAGGCTTGATTGGTAAAAAAATCGGAATGACCAGCTTTTTTGGTGCCAATGGCAAGTACGTGCCATGCACAATTATCGAAGCAGGTCCTTGCGTCGTTACGCAAGTAAAAACCATCGAGAAAGACGGCTACACCGCGTTGCAGCTGGCTTTTGACGAGAAGAAGGAAAAGAACACTTCTTCCGCAATGAAAGGGCATTTCAAAAAATCGAACACCACACCAAAGCGTAAGCTTGTTGAGTTCAAAGGATTTGAAGATGCTAAAAACGTGGGTGATGCTATCACCACCGAACTCTTTCAAGAAGGAGAATATGTTGATGTTTCAGGCATCACCAAAGGAAAAGGATTTCAAGGTGTAATGAAACGCCACGGATTTGGTGGTGTTGGTGGAAGCACACACGGTCAGCACGATCGTTTACGCGCCCCTGGTTCACTCGGTAACTCCTCATTCTCATCACGTGTCGTTCCCGGCATGCGTATGGCTGGTCGTACCGGCGGTTTGAAGAAAACCACACAAAACATTGAAATCGTCAAAATCATCGCTGACAAAAACCTCATCATTGTGAAAGGTTCTGTTGCTGGTGCAAAAGGCTCATACGTTATTATTCAGAAATAACATGGAACTCGCAGTATATAACATCGACGGAAAAGAAACGTCGAAAAAAGTGAAGCTCACTACCGAAATTTTCGGTATCGAGCCAAACGACCACGCGATTTACCTCGACGTGAAACAGTACTTGGCAGCACAACGTCAAGGCACACACAAGTCAAAAGAACGTGCAGAAATTGCTCGTACCACCAAGAAGCTCAAGCGCCAAAAAGGTACTGGCGGAGCTCGTGCTGGTAGCATGAAATCACCTTTGTTCCGCGGCGGTGGACGTGTATTTGGTCCGCAACCACGCGACTACGATTTCAAACTCAACAAAAAGGTAAAAGCACTCGCCCGTAAATCGGCTCTTAGCTATAAAGCGAAAGAAAATAACATCATCGTTGTTGAAGACCTCAACTTCGATGGTCCAAAAACCAAGCAATATCAAGCATTTCTCACAAATTTGAAGTGCGCCGATAAAAAAACGCTATTGGTCTTGGGAGAGTCAAACAAAAATGTATATTTGTCGTCCCGAAATTTGACCCGTGCAAAAGTCGTAACTGCTTCTGAATTAAGCACTTATGATATTTTGAACGCTTCAAACCTCCTACTTGTAGAGAGTTCGGTCGCATCAATTGAAAAACTGCTTAACAACTAAGACCATGAACATTATCATCAAACCCATCATTTCGGAGAAGATGTCTAAGATCGGTGAAAAGATCGGTCGTTATGGCTTCGTTGTTAATCAAGACGCGAACAAGCTCCAGATCAAAGCCGCAATCGAAAAGACCTACGGCGTATCAGTAGCAGACGTGAATACGATCAACATGCCCGGAAAAGTACGCAGCCGTTATACACGTGCTGGTATGCAAGTAGGTGTAGCCAATCGTTGCAAAAAAGCGATTGTTACGTTGAAAGCAGGCGATACCATCGATTTTTACAGTAATCTTTAAACCGCATCTCTGACAATCAGCCACCTATAGAGATCCAAATTAACCAATGGCACTAAAAAAATTCCGTCCACTCACTCCCGGCCAGCGTCACCGCATTTTGGTAACGCCGACAGACGTAACGTCTGCAACGCCTGAGAAGAGCTTGTTGGAGCCAGCCCGTAAATCGGGAGGTCGCAACAATCAGGGTAAAATGACCATGCGCTACTTAGGCGGTGGTCACAAACAACAATATCGTATCATTGATTTCAAGCGCGATAAAGTTGATGTACCTGCAACCGTAAAAACGATCGAATACGATCCAAACCGTTCAGCTCGCATTGCACTGCTTGTGTATGCTGATGGTGAGAAACGTTATATCATCGCACCAAATGGATTGAAAGTAGGGCAGAAGCTCCTTTCAGGCAAGACTGCCACACCAGAAGTTGGTAACGCTATGTTCCTTTCTGATGTTCCACTTGGTACAATCATCCACAACATTGAATTGCGTCCGGGCGAAGGAGCTAAAATGGCTCGTAGTGCTGGTACTTATGCGCAGCTTTCTGCACGCGAAGGAAAATACGCAGTCCTCAAAATGCCTTCTGGTGAAGTACGCATGATCCTTGTTACTTGTAAAGCAACAATTGGATCTGTATCAAACTCAGACCACAACCTCCAGACATTTGGTAAAGCAGGTCGTACACGTTGGTTAGGCCGCCGTCCACGTAACCGTGGTGTTGCGATGAACCCAGTCGATCACCCAATGGGTGGTGGCGAAGGACGCGCATCAGGTGGACATCCACGTAGCCGCAAAGGATTGCCGGCCAAGGGTAAGAAAACTCGCTACCCACAGAAAGCAAGTAATAAACACATCATCGAGCGTCGTAAGAAGTAATCTGAACGCCGCATAAGATAAGAAC
Organism: Bacteroidota bacterium; assembly: GCA_013298545.1. Lineage (GTDB taxonomy): Bacteria > Bacteroidota > Bacteroidia > Palsa-965 > Palsa-965. The sequence goes on from JAAFIA010000017.1 coordinate 55,982, forward strand.
CAGAACACCATATGGCACGTTCGCTTAAGAAGGGACCTTTCGTAGATCCCAAGCTCGATAAAAAAGTATCGACACTCAACGAGTCTGGCAAAAAGACCGCCATCAAAACGTGGTCACGCCGCTCGATGATTACCCCAGATTTTGTGGGTCATACCTTTGCTGTACACAACGGCAATAAATTCATCCCTGTTTATGTGACTGAAAACATGGTTGGACATCGTTTAGGAGAATTTGCTCCCACACGTACCTTCCGTGGCCACTCAGGCAATAAAGACAAGGCCAAGTAATCAGATAAAGACGAAAAAGCAAGATGGCACGCCGTAAAGAACTCGCAGCTAACGCTCGTAAAGAAGCGATGAAGACAACCTACATCGCACGTCTGAATCAGGTTCCGACCTCTCCACGTAAAATGCGCCTCTGCGCCGACCTCATCCGCGGCAAAGAAGCGTTTCAAGCGCTGAATATTTTGCGCTTTACCAACAAGGAAGCAGCCGGACGTTTGGAGAAACTCCTCCGTTCAGCAATCGCTAACTATGAAAAGAAATCAGGTAATCCTGCACAAGTCGATACACTGTATATTCAGTCTATCATGGTGGACAGCGCAACGATGCTCAAACGCATTTCTGCCGCACCGCAAGGCCGTGCACACCGTGTTCGTAAACGCTCGAATCACGTTACTTTGGTTCTTAACACAGTTGACCAAAAAACCACTGCATAATCACCACAACCGCAATAACGACCAAACAGAATGGGACAAAAAGCAAATCCAATCGGTAACCGCCTCGGCATCGTTCGTGGCTGGGATTCCAACTGGTACGGTGGCAAGAAATACGCCGATAAACTTGTAGAAGACGAAAAAATTCGTGCCTACATGAAGGCTCGTCTTGCCAAGGGCGGAATTTCTAAAGTGGTGATTGAACGCACCATGAAACTCATTACCGTAACGATTCACACGGCTCGTCCGGGTATCATCATCGGTAAAGGTGGAAAAGAAGTTGATAAACTTAAAGAAGAGATCAAGAAACTTACCAAGAAAGAAGTTCAGATCAATATTTTTGAAATCAAGCGTCCGGAATTGGATGCGCGTCTCGTAGCTGACAGCATCGCTCGTCAAATTGAAGGCCGTATTTCTTTCCGTCGTGCGATCAAAATGTCGATTGCCTCTACCATGCGTATGGGCGCAGACGGAATCCGCGTAAAATGTTCAGGTCGTCTTGCTGGTGCAGAAATTGCCCGCGTAGAAGGCTACATGGAAGGACGTGTTCCACTGCACACACTCCGCGCAGACATCGACTACGCACTTGCTGAAGCACACACCCAATATGGCCGTATCGGCGTAAAAGTGTGGATCTGCAAAGGCGAACTTTACGGAAAGCGCGATTTGTCGCCAAATGCACAAGCCGCACAACGTGAAAAACGTCAAGGCAATTCTGGTGATCGTCGCGAAGGCCGCGATAACCGCCGCAACCGCCGCCCAAACAATAACCGCAAAGAAGGCGCTAGCGGAAATCAACCTAAATAATCACGCGACTCACTTAAACGTCAGCCGCAAAGCATAACGTCAAACGACCATGTTACAGCCGAAACGCACGAAATTCCGGAAGCAGCACAAAATGAAGATCCACGGTAAAGCAACCCGTGGCACTACTTTGGCTTTTGGATCGTTCGCCATCAAAACGCTCGAAGAAGCTTGGATTACCGCTAAGCAAATTGAAGCAGCCCGTGTCGCGATGACACGTTACCTCAAGCGTGAAGGACAAGTTTGGATTCGTATTTTTCCAGACAAGCCAATCACCCGTAAACCAGCCGAAGTTCGTATGGGTAAAGGTAAAGGAGCACCCGAGTATTGGGTAGCACCAGTAAAACCTGGTCACATCTTGTTTGAAGCCGAAGGTGTTCCGTTGGAAACAGCGCGTGAAGCCCTCCGCCTCGCAGCACAGAAACTTCCAGTAACCACAAAGTTCGTGGTTCGTAATGATTACTCGGCAGAAGCCTAATTTGACGCAACACACAAGCGCAATGAAACAGAATGAAATTGCACAGATGTCGATGACCGATCTTTCGGCTCGCATCGTCGAAGAAAGTGGAGTACTCGCAAAGTTGGAACTCAACCACGCGGTTTCTCCAATTGAAAATCCGATGAAGATCCGCATTACGCGCCGGGTCATCGCTCGCTTGAAAACCGAGCTTCGCAAACGCGAAATCGAAACTGCGAAAAAAAACTAAGGCACTGAACCAGTAAGCAGAAGCCTGTCTGAAAACGACCATGGAAAATAACGTCACCCGGCAACTCCGGAAAGAAAAAATCGGCACCGTTACCAGCAACAAGATGAATAAATCCATCGTGGTGTCTGTCGAACGTAAGGTGAAGCACCCGAAGTATGGTAAGTACATGAAGCAAACATCAACCTTCATGGCTCACGATGAGAAAAACGAGTGCAACATCGGCGATACCGTCCGTATCATGGAAACCCGCCCGCTAAGCAAAAGCAAATGCTGGCGAATGGTAGAAATTCTAGAACGCGCGAAGTAATCAATTATCGAGTCGTTAAGACCGAAAAGCATTTGAAGCGATGATCCAACAGGAATCCCGGCTCTCAGTAGCCGACAACAGCGGAGCCAAAGAAGTGCTCTGTATCCGGGTGCTCGGTGGCACCAAGAAGCGTTATGCTTCTATTGGCGACAAAATTGTCGTGTCTGTAAAACACGCCCTGCCTTCTGGCAACGTGAAAAAAGGCATTGTGTCCAAAGCCGTTGTGGTACGTACCCGCAAAGAAATCCGTCGCGCTGACGGTTCATATATTCGTTTCGACGACAACGCCTGTGTATTGCTCAATGCACAAGACGAACTCCGCGGAACGCGTATTTTCGGGCCAGTTGCTCGTGAACTCCGCGATACTAATTACACCAAGATCATCTCCCTCGCACCCGAGGTGCTGTAAAATAATCTGGAGCAATGGCAACTAAATTGAAAATCAAAAAAGGCGATACCGTAGTGGTTATCGCTGGCGAACATCGGGGAGAAGACCGCCGCAAGGTACTTACGGTCGATCCGAAGTCTAGCCGCGCTACGCTCGAAGGCGTAACGATCAAGAAACATTCTAAGCCGACGGCCAAGTTTCCTCAAGGCGGTATTGTAGATATTCCTGCTACAATTCATGTTTCTAACCTCATGCTCGTTGATGGAGACGGCAATGCAACGCGTGTCGGTCGTCGTCTGAATGAAAAGACGAACAAAATCGAACGTTATTCTAAGAAAAACAATAAAGCGCTCAACTGATGGCTACGACGACTTATACTCCCCGCCTCAAGCGTTCATATCGCGAACAGGTAGTACCTGCTCTGCAAAAACGTTTCAACTATTCCAGCCCGATGCAAGTTCCTAAATTGGAAAAAATCTGCATCAATCAGGGTGTTGGTGATGCTGTATCTGACAAGAAATTGATCGAAGGTGCTGTGAAAGAAGTAACCATGATCACTGGTCAGAAAGCAGTTGCTACAATTTCTCGTAAAGATATTTCAAACTTCAAACTCCGTAAAGGTGTTGCGATTGGTGTGAAAGTAACTTTGCGCGGCGATAAAATGTACGAATTCCTTGACCGTCTAATCTCTACTTCACTTCCACGTATTCGCGATTTCCGCGGTATCAACGAAAAAGGTTTTGATGGACGTGGAAACTATACATTGGGTGTTACCGAACAGATTATTTTCCCCGAAATCGATATCGACAAGGTGAATAAAATCATGGGAATGGACATCACGTTTGTGACTTCAGCCGATTCAGACGAAGAAGCTTTAGCACTTTTGGCAGAATTTGGTTTGCCATTTAAAAACCAAAAGAAGTAATTACTATCTTTGCAACCCGTTTTAGACAGGACATGGCAAAAGAATCAATGAAAGCCCGCGAGGTGAAACGAGCTAAACTCGTCGCCAAGTACGCTGATAAGCGCGCCCAGCTTAAGAAAGAGGGCAAATGGCTCGAGCTATCACAGCTCCCGCGCAACTCTTCGAAGATCCGTCTTCGTAACCGTTGCAAAATTACTGGTCGTCCGCGTGGCTATAGCCGCCAATTCGGACTGTGCCGTAACCAACTTCGCGAATTTGCGCTTTATGGAAAAATTCCAGGCGTAACCAAAGCGAGCTGGTAAGCTGCAACCGACATATTGAACGCAAGTTTCATATAATTGCTCCGTTCGCGGAGTAACATATAAACCAAACAATGACAGATACAATCTCTGATTACCTGACTCGCGTCAGAAATGCCATCAAGGCAAACCACCGGGTTGTCGAAATCCCGGCTAGCCGAATGAAAAAGGAAATTACAAAAATCCTTTTCGAGAAAGGCTACATTCTCAACTACAAATTTGATGAGGGAACAAATGCTCAAGGCGTTATCAAAATCGCTTTGAAGTATCACCCCGTTACCAAACTTCCTGCGATTCGCGGTCTTCAACGCGTATCAACTCCAGGTTTGCGTAAATATGCCGGATCTTCAGCACTTCCACGTGTTATGAATGGTCTGGGTATTGCTATTGTATCGACTTCACATGGCGTGATGACTGATAAAGAAGCCCGCAAAGAAAACGTGGGAGGTGAAGTCCTCTGCTACATCTACTAATAAGAAGGAGGAACGAACTATGTCACGTATCGGTAAATTACCCATCAACATTCCTACTGGAGTTGAAGTTAAAGTAAGCGACAAAAATGTCGTTACTGTAAAAGGACCTAAAGGTCAACTCACCCGTACAATTGATCCAGCCATCACATTCAAAATCGAAAGTGGACTGGTTACAGTTGAACGTCCAACAGAACAAAAGCGTCATAAAGCGCTTCATGGCTTATACCGTTCACTTGTTGCCAATATGGTAACAGGCGT
>JAAFIA010000018.1 GCA_013298545.1 Bacteroidota bacterium
CCGTCGGAAGAATTTATCCCTAATAGGTTGCTCCTCAGCAGAGCCTATGTATGTTTCAATTCTTCATCGCAAAATTCTTTTACAAAAACTATATTTACAACTTGTCGAAATTTCCAGCCACGTTCACGTCCATTAATACAGGAAATGGAATGAAAAACAAACATGCTAAAAGTGATAAATGGTTTGACGCAACAAAATACCCATCAATAACTTTTATATCAACCAAAATTTCAAAATCAGCAAACGGTTATCAAGTTGAAGGAACATTAGAAATGCATGGGATTAAAAAGCAAATTGCATTTCCTTTTACATTCTCTTCAAATGTATTTCAAGGGAATTTTAAAGTAAATAGGATGGATTATGGAGTAGGCACAATGCAAGGAATGTCAAAAGAAGTGGGCAATGAGATTAATTTGGATATTTCTGTACCTGTAATTAAAAAATAATACAATGAAAAAAATATTTTTTCACGGAATTTCAGCAGGAATTTTATCTGCAATACTATGTGTTGTGTATTTAAATCTGTATCAAACAGCATTAGGTACATCTTTTGACAAAATTGTCAATATTGGTTCAATAATAGGAGCATCATTATTTGGATGTATGCTTATGTCAATTAGTTATTTCCTTTTGCTGAAATTTAAGAAAGAGAAATTTAAGGGGCTTCTTAATTTGGTAATAGCACTGTTATCTTTTGTGAGTATTATGAGTTCACTAACCTTTAGTTTACCATTAGATATTGAAGCACCTGAATTATTTCCGGGACTTTCTGTCCCAATGCACTTAATTCCAGCATTAGTATTCTTTGCTATTGAACCATTCTTTAGACAAAATGATGCAAACATTGACATCATAAAATAGACAACACATTTTATAAGTTTAGTAAACCAACAAATGAATGCAAGCCACCCATTTGTTGGTTTTTGCATTTTGCATTGTGTTCTGACAATGCAAAAGGATAAAATTCAGCACTGACTTTCTGGACAATTTAAAAGTTATATCTTTGTAATACGACAGAGAGAAGGGCATCTGCTAACAGGGGTTTGGCAAAAGCAGGGCTGACGTGCTTCGTAGAAACATTTGTGCAAGGTTCAACATTTGTGCTTCGTATGAACAGTAGTGCTAATAATCCCCCACAACGCAAAGCCGCAAAACGTTAGCGGCATACTAAAAACGACAGGGAAGGCAAAACAACCAGACCTCAAAGAAACAACATCGCTACAACAGTATCGGGATGCAATTGACTTTTTGCAGACACCTATTCAGCTGCTTGACGCATCACGAATTCAGACATCTAATGTTTTGCAATCGCAGGCTACCAAAGAACTTGACATAAATAACGCATTAGGTTTAAATGTTCAGACATTTGATAGATTAATCCACGCGACAAATCAAGCGCAACCTGATCCTGATCAAACTGGTGTTGAATATCGGCGGGCAGCATGTTTAAAGAAGCGAATGCGGAATTAGGGAGAATTTGCGGGGAATGTGGTAAAGAATGCTGTTTTACCAAAATTCGATCTATTGTCAAGTCGTAATGATGCACGACGTTACTTATTTGTTAAAAATCTGGCTTTAAAAAATCATTTTCCTCGTTTACCTTTGCCCTCAGTATGACGCATCAGGTAACCCGCAATCAAAACATTCTCGCGAAGTATATCCCCGCGCCTGCCGTCCCACTTATTTCTGACTGGATTTACCACTTCAATTTCAAACTGAAAATCAAAAAAAGTCGGCAATCGAAGTATGGCGACTACCGCCCGCCCCTACCCGGAAAAAATCATCAGATTACCATCAACCACGATCTCAATCAGTACGCTTTCTTACTGACACTCGTGCATGAAATTGCGCACTTGCTTTGCTACGAACGTTTCAAAAATCGGGTCAAACCACATGGCGAAGAATGGAAAGAATGTTTTCGCGAACTCATGCGTCCGATGATGCGCCTACCTGTTTTTCCCGACGATGTGCGTCAATCCATCATCACCTACATGCGCGATCCCGCAGCTTCTAGTTGCTCCGATCCACAACTCATGCGCTTGCTTAAAAAATACGACAAGCCAAACGCAAAAAATCTTTTAGAAAGTTTGCCCGATGGCACTCACTTTATTTTTGGCGAACAAGAATTTCGGAAAGGCCCAAAAATTCGCACACGCTACCGCTGCTTTCTAATTGGCACAAAACAGATTTACCTTTTTAGTGGATTGGCCGAAGTCGAATTGGTTTAAGTTCCAGATTCCAGGTTCCAAGTTCCAATGCACACACACTTCTAGAATTTGAATGCTTGACCCTTCAGCAAAAAAATGTACGTTCAGACCTTGGTCTCACAGCCGCGGCATTAGAATCCGAGATCTGGAACTTGGAATCTGGAACTTGGAATCTGGAATCTGGAACTTGGAATCTGGAACTTGGAATCTGGAACCTGGAACTTGGAATCTGGAATCTGGAACTTGAAATCTGGAACTTGGAACCTGGAATCTGGAACTTGGAACTTGGAATCTGGAACTTGGAATCTGGAATCTGCAACTTGGAATTTCACTCCGGTTTCTGCTTGCGAATGATGCGTCCAAACAATTTCGGGAAATGACGTTTGATCCAAACCGCTTTTATTTCGCGGCCACCAATTAACACTTCTTCTTTTCCGGCTTGCGCAGCTTGAATAATTTGGTGGGCACAAGCTTCGGCACTAATTCCAGCAGCCGTTGCATCGTCCATTTTTTCATGGCGCGAACCATCGGCTTTGAGTGCGTTGACGGAGATATTGGTATTTATTTTTCCAGGACAAACGAGCAAAACGTTTACGCCATGCTGTTCGGTTTCCATACGCAAAGACTCGTAAAACCCGTGCAAGGCGTGCTTTGCGGCAGAATATGCCGAACGAAACCAGAATCCAAATTTTCCGGCAATGCTACTGATGATGATAAATTGGCCACTTTTTTGGTTGAGGAAATACGGCAACACGGCTTTGGCAAGCGCAATGTTTCCAAAATAATTTACCTCCATAATTTTACGATCTACGTCGAGCGGAGAATCTTGCGCGAGGGCGCGTTGACTTACACCACCATTATTTACCAAAACATCAATGCGTCCAAAACGCGCAACCACTTGCTCTGCAAATCCCGCATGCAATTCGGTTTGTGTAAGATCGAGTGGAAGAATAAAGATATGTTCAGCTGCAATGCTCAACGATTTTGCCACGCGTTCCAATTCATCCACACGCCGCGCCGATAAAACCAATTTAGCCCCTTGCTTTGCAAATGCTTGTGCCAAGGCTTCGCCGATGCCTGACGAAGCACCCGTGATCCAGACGATTTTATGTTGGTAGGTCATACTATTGCGCCCCGCTCGTTTCTTTATTGTCGAGCGGATTTTTCAAATTGAACCGCAACACACCAACCGCAACCGATAAGTTAGGATTCTTTGATTTATCAATAAACGTCAACACATCGCCCGTAGCTACATAAATTTCAAAAATACCAAACGTGCCAATGGTAAATCCAACCGGAAGATTCCAACCCAAATCTGGATTACCCGAAAAACCGACATTGAGTTTTGCAGTGCCAAACAAATTCACTTCGCCACCAACCGCATAAAACGGCTGCGACAAATTAAACGATTCGTTATTCATTGGTACAACCACATCAGCACCAATTTGAATGCGTTCGCCAAGCGGCATACCGAAACCTAAACGCAAACGCGTGGGCAATTTTGTGTTGTAATCACTACCCGCATTGTAATTCATGATACCATTATTGCCAAACACAAAACCAGATTGGCCGCCCAAATCCCACGAGTTGATTCCAACCGCCGAAGTATCGAGCGCAGGCATGGTCGTATCGCTCGAAATCAACACATTGTTTGTCCAGTTAATCGAACCCGCATCCGTAATGGCCGCAGCGAAACGAAACTTGTCATTCAAAATCAATGAAGCACCTAAATCAATCGCCATTCCTTTTCCGGTTGCATCAAAAACCATCGATGTGCTCTGTGGTGTAAAATTCTGAATCGCACCATAATTGATGTCGTAATTGGTGGTAAACGAAGTATGCCCCACAAGTTGCCCGTCCTCAATTTTCACATCCATATTGCCAAGCCCCCAAATGTATTTTGCACCAATTCCAACAAACAACTGAACGGGTTTAATGCCATCCGCATTTTCTGTCCCGAACGCCAGTAAACGTCGGCCATACGCCACATTCAACTCGCGGTAATGCAAAAACGAAGCGTTTGTACCATCGAAAACAGACGAGATATTTTGCGTCAAAATAGAACTATCTTGATACGCTTGGGCATTGACCCCATTGAATAAAATATCGGCACCGTTTTTATTGAGGCCCACATGTCCATAAGCCCTGTCGCGCAAGTTGATCGCTAAACCACCAAATTTTGGAAAGGCGATGGAGGCAGCCAACCAGTTCACGTTCATCTGTAAATTCAACCCATCGGGCGTGGTAAAGAGGTCGGCATATTTTTGTTTATCTGCCGTAGAAAATGAATCGTTCGGATTGGTCAACGCTTTGCGCAATGTTTTCACATCAATGGCTTTCGATTGCGCTGTAATACCAAAATTCAACACGCCAATAGAAAACTTATAGTTGTTTTCCCAACCCAAATTCGAAGGATTGACACCGATACATTCCCAATTGGTAAGCATGGCAGTAGAAGCACCGCCTTTGCCCGTTGCAGAAGGAATACCCATATCAATCTGAGCAAAAGAACACGTTGCTAGAAAAGCAAAGAGGTTGAGAAGAAAAATTCGTTTCATACGCCTAGTTTGGTTTAGAAACAAAAATACGTTTTTAAAGCCAAAAGCGTATCAATCTATCCAAACAAGCAATCGAGAATGTTTACCTTTGATACATGATTGATTACGTCAAAGCCTTGCACATTATTTTTGTGGTTTGCTGGTTTGCAGCCTTGTTTTACATGCCACGTTTATTGATTTACAACACCGAAGCAGCAGCCAAGCAAGAGCCAGAACGTTCCATTCTGAGTACTCAATTTAAAATCATGCAACGCCGTCTATGGTATGGCATATCGTGGCCTGCGATGGTCTTGACGTATATTTTTGGGTTCTGGACTTCGTTTATGAATTTTAGTTTCTATTATACACAAGCTTGGTTTTACCTCAAACTCGCGTTTGTATTTGCGTTGACACTCTATCACCTTTACACACATATTTTATTTAAGCGTCAACAAAAAGATATTTTCACTTGGACTAGTATGCGTTTGCGTTTGTGGAATGAAATAGCAACGCTTTTACTTTTCATCATTGTTTTTTTGGTCGTCTTGAAGCAAAACAATTCTTGGGTTTGGGGTGGCTTGGGCGTTATTCTGCTTGGTGCTACCTTGTACATTGCAACGCTCATCTACAAGCGATCGCGCGAAAATGATTTGAAAAAACAGGCACAGCAAACACCACAAATTCCTCAAGTAGCACAAACAAACACTACACCACCACCACCTGCTCCCCCATCAATTCCGTAGAAACGGTCTAAATTTTATAATTCTAGATGGCTTTTAATTTCGTGATGTCAACTGCTCTTTAAAAACAAAGCTATTTAACCGCAAAGGCCGCAAAGGTTTACGCAAAGAGCGCAAAGGTTTTTGAGATTTTGTTCTTTGCGGACTTTGCGCCTTCTTAGTGCTCTTTGCGGTTATTTTTTTTTCGCAAAGCACGCTAAGGTTTTTAACTTTTCTCGCGCCGATCAACCACTTCTTCAAAATGTTTTTCGTAGTCGGCGTGATTGGTTCCCATAATTCGATCCCAGAAATTATAATACAAGCCAAAATTGCATTTCACCAAGCGATGATGCATGTTGTGGTGTGTTGACGTATTGCTCCATTTAAACAACCCATGCCGCACAAATTTTTTAGGGAATAATTCGTAACCCAAATGGCCCATCACATTCATGATCGTCATTAAAAACAGAAAAATTAAAATTGCAATGGGGTGTGCGGGAATCACTACCGCAACAAGTGGAATAATTCCGGCTTCAATAACTGCTTCTGCTGGATGAAATGAAAACGAAGCCCAAGGCGAAGGATTGGTTGACAGGTGATGCACTTTATGCACGTACGGAAAAATAACTTTCCAATGCATGAACCGATGCGTCCAATAAAACCAAGTATCGTGCAGCACTAGCATCAAGGGAACACTCACCCAAAACCAAGTACAACCATATTCAGTAAGATCGGTATATAAAAGTGTCCAGCCCTGCTTGCTCATCCAAGCTGTTAATACCGCCATGCAACCAAAAATAACAAACGTAGAAAGCGACCATAAAATCTCCATTCGAATTTTAGCGTTTGATGGAAATGCTTTCTGAATGCGAAATCGCAACCAACGTTGCCGTCCAAGAACATAGAAAAACAGAAATGCACCACCTGCAATAAGTAAATACCGCAACAAGGATGTGATGTAAACAATCACGGCCTGTTGCCAATACGACCATTCCGAAAAAAAATGATTATCCATAGTGAATGATTTTATGCTTCAATAATTATACGAAGCGAATTGAAACACTCAAATTTTTACCGAAAGGTATTTGCGCGTATAAACACGAACCGGATACCAAGCCGCTAGCAATCCAATGCCCAGAACCGCCAGTACAATAAACAGCAAATCGCTACCGAAAACGTTTACGGGATAAGCATCCACCACAAATCCTTCGTCAAAACGCACAAATCCAAATTGCATTTGCAGCCAACAAATCAACAAGCCAAGCCCCAGCCCAAGCAAAACACCCACAAACGAAATGAGTAACCCTTCGGTAAAAAATATCCGCTGAATCATTTTTTTGTCGGCGCCCATGCTCCATAACACACCAATGTCTTTTTTCTTTTCAATGATGAGCAAAGTCAACGAGCCGATGATGTTGAAGGTTGCGATGAATAAGATGAATACAAGAATTACAAACGTCCACAACTTTTCCGATTGCAGCGTTTTGTACAGCAATTCATTTTGCTGAAACCGATTCTTCACCACAAATCCATTTCCCAGAATCGCTTTCACTTGTTCGGCAACCTCATCGCTATTTAATCCGTTTGTACCAATTTCTATTTTCGTACACTCGTTTGTGTAGTTCATCAATTCGCGCACTGTTTCGAGCGGCACAATGGCAAATTTTCCATCAAAATCGCTACTCACGGTATAAAGACCAGAAACCGTTACCATGCTGCGATTGAACGGTTCTTCTTCTAAATTATTGAGATCAACACTTAAATTGCGATCGCGTTTGGGAACAAACACATTTACAGACGAATACTCGCCCACGCCCAGTCGCGTACCCACCTCGCGCCCAAGCACCGCACCTGCCATGCCATTGGGATGCAATTCGAGCGTGCCTTCCGAAACAACCGTATCAAATTGTGCAAGTTCTTCGTAAGCCGCATCAACACCGCGAAGTGTAACAACGAGTTGTTGCTCATTGTATTCGAGCAACGCATTTTCCTCTACCACTTCTGCATAATAAACAAGTCCCGGAATTTTTTTGATGCGCGTTTTTTGCGTTTCGTTTAAGGTCAATGTTTTGCCTTTTTCGGCCACCACCAACACATCGGGATTGAAACAATTGTAAAGCGATCCAACCAAATCAGAAAGCCCATTCATAGCCGATAAAACAATGACGAGTGCCATGGTAACAACCGCAACACAAACAATCGAAATTCCCGTAACGATGTTAATCGCGTTGTGTGATTTGCGCGAAAACAAATACCGACGAGCAACAAAAAAAGGGAATTTCACAGCACCTGATTAAGGATTGTTTTTGAGCAATTCGTTGATGCGCTCGGCATAATCAAGCGAATCATCCAAGAAGAACATCAACTCCGGAACGATACGCGCTTGTTTGCGGATGCGTTGTCCAAGGCGGTGGCGAATATCCCACGATTGCTCTTTGATTCTTTCCAGTAAGGCTTTTTTATCTTCTACAGGAAATAAACTGATGTAAATTTTGGCAACACCCAAATCAGGACTAACACGCACTTGTGTAACCGTGATCATGACTTTACCAAAGGTATGTCCCATCTCCGATTGAAAAATATCGGCCATCTCTTTCTGAACGAGCCTTGCGTATTTCTGTTGGCGTGTGCTTTCCATGATGTGCAAAAATACGATTATTTAATCATTCCCTTGGGCTTTATAGACGAGAGACGTGAGACACGAGATTTGAGACGAGACTCGACAAAGGGGCGCAGCAACTGATGTGGTCTCAAATCTCAAGTCTCATGTCTAGTGTCTCATGTCTGCGTGGGCAATGCGGGAAGCCAAAGCCCCCATCTCGTAAAAAAACAAGCCCTCAAAACACACAGAAATCCTATCTTTGCACCCTAAAATCCAAACTACAGTGACACCCGAAAAACTTGTTTTTGACAACATCCTGCAAACGATTGGCCGAACACCAATGGTACGCATCAACAGCATTACCAAATCGGTTAAGGCAAAAGTTTATGCCAAAATAGAAACCACCAACCCCGGCAACTCGATCAAAGACCGCATGGCGCTCAAAATGATTGAAGATGCCGAAAAAGATGGACGCTTAAAACCAGGCGGAACAATCATCGAAGGAACGTCTGGAAATACGGGTATGGGCCTTGCCATTGCTTCTGTCATCAAAGGCTACAAATGTATTTTCACTTCGACCGATAAGCAATCGAAAGAAAAATTTGATGCCTTGCGTGCGTTTGGTGCCGAAGTTATTGTTTGCCCAACAAACGTCGATCCTGAAGATCCGCGCTCGTATTATTCCGTTTCTTCACGTCTTGAAAAAGAAGTTGAAAATTCGTGGAAACCCAATCAATACGATAATCCGTCAAACGCTACCGCACACTACGAAACAACCGGCCCTGAAATTTGGGAACAAACCGAAGGGAAAATCACACACTTGGTTGTTGGTGTTGGTACAGGCGGTACAATTTCTGGAACAGGAAAATATTTGAAAGAAAAAAATCCAAACATTCAGGTTTGGGGCATTGATACTTACGGTTCTGTTTTTAAGAAATACAAGGAAACGGGCATCTTCGATAAAAACGAAATTTACCCCTACGTTACCGAAGGCATTGGCGAAGACTTTTTGCCACAGAACGTCGATTTCAATGTTATTGATTTATTTGAAAAAGTAACTGATAAAGATGCGGCATATATGACACGTCGCATTGCGCGTGAAGAAGGTATTTTTGCTGGAAACTCGGCAGGTTCTGCGATGGCCGGACTCATGCAATTGGCCGATTCGCTCAAAGAAGACGATGTGGTAGTGGTTATTTTCCACGATCACGGAACGCGTTATCTCGGCAAAATGTTTAACGATGATTGGATGCGTGAAAAAGGCTATTTAGATCGCAATGGATTTACCGCTAAAGATGTGGTTTCCACCATGAAAGCGGCTGATCTGCAAACCCTCGAAACAACCGATACAATTGGCCATGCCATCAAACTCATGAGCGGCAACGATTACTCGCAATTGCCCGTAACGCAACAGGGACGCATTGTAGGCTCGGTGAATGAACAGCATGTTTACCAAGCCCTCATTTCGAGTGCCAATGCCAAAGAACAAACCATTGAATCGATTATGCAGCCAGCGTTCCCGTTTGTCGATATTGCTACGCCGGTTGAATTGTTATCGACCATGATTACGGCTGCAAATCCGGCGGTATTGGTACGCGATTTCAAAACCGACAAAACGTATATCATCACGCGCCACGACATCATGAAAATTTTGATGTAACGGATTTCAACTTTTGAACTTAAAATGCGACTGATTTTTGGTCGCATTTTTTTTGATCTTTACACCATGCCCAGTTTCACCGATCAAATGCAACGCACCATCGCACTCGATGCTTTTCCAAAACGCATTGTGTCGCTTGTGCCATCGCAAACAGAATTGTTGTATGATTTGGGTTTGGAAGAAGAAGTCATCGGGATTACAAAATTTTGCATTCATCCTGAAAGCTGGTTTCGCACGAAAAAGCGTATTGGCGGCACCAAGCAAATCAACCGCGAAAGCATTGATGCGTTAAAACCCGATTTAATCATTGGCAACAAAGAAGAAAACGAACGCACACAGATTGAAGCACTCGCCGAAGCTTATCCGGTTTGGATGAGCGATATTGAAACGCTGGATGACGCACTAGACATGATGCGTAGCATTGGAACAATCACCAACCGCGAAGCAAAAGCCAAGCTATTTGCAGACGAAATCAAGAACCGTTTCCAACAAATCGAATCGTTGAAAAATCAATTTTCAGCAAAACGAACGGCTTATTTTATTTGGCGCAATCCGTGGATGGCTGCGGGAAACAACACCTTCATCAATCACCTGCTCTTGCGGTGCAATTTTGAAAATGTATTTACAAATGAAGCAAGTCGCTATCCCGAAATCACAGACGAGATGCTTCGCGCAGCTAATCCCGAATTGGTTTTACTATCGTCAGAGCCTTATCCATTCAAGGAAAAGCACATCAACGAATTGCAGACCTTGTTGCCTCAAGCAAAAATAGAATTGGTGGACGGCGAATTGTTTTCGTGGTACGGAACGCGTTTGCTCCACACACCACACTACTTAGAAGCTTTACGAAAAAAAGTGTGATGCCTTGTTTTAGGCAAACGCTTGCATATCGTACAATTTCTTGTACGCACCACCTTGTTGAATCAAATCGGTGTGTGTGCCCCGCTCAATAATTTCGCCGCGTTGCATGACAATGATTTCGTCGGCGTGTTGAATGGTGCTGAGGCGGTGCGCAATGATGATGGACGTGCGGTTGCGCATGAGGTTGTTGAGCGCATCTTGCACCAAACGCTCCGAATTGGTATCGAGTGCCGATGTGGCTTCGTCTAAAATTAAAATGGGTGGATTTTTCAGAATCGCGCGCGCAATAGCGATACGCTGGCGTTGCCCGCCCGACATTTTGCCACCGCGATCACCGATATTGGTTTGGTAACCATCCGGCATCTCGGAAATAAATTCGTGTGCATGCGCAATTTTCGCGGCTTCAATCACCTGCGCTTCGGTTGTGTTTTCTACACCAAACGCAATGTTGTTGTAAACCGTATCGTTAAACAAAATCGACTCTTGCGAAACAAGTCCCATCAAAGAGCGCAGCTCGTGCATGTTGGCGTTACGAATGTTTACACCATCAATCAAAATTTCGCCTTCCGTAGCATCGTAAAAACGCGGCAACAAATCGGCAAGCGTTGTTTTCCCGGATCCTGATTGCCCAACGAGCGCAATGGTTTTTCCTTTTTGAATTTCCAGATTCACCTTCCGCAAGGCCCAACCCTGATCGCCACGCAGATATGCAAACGAAACATTTTTATACTCAATGGATTTGGAAAACGAATTTAACGGCTCCGTATTTTTCGCATTCGTAATGGTTTCTTCTGCATCTAAAATCGCATTGATGCGATCTGCCGAAGCCAAACCTTTTTGCACATTGTTGTACGCTTGTGTAAGCTGACGAACGGGCGTAATCAGTTGCGAGAAAATAACGACGTAGCCAAAAAACTGTTCCGGTTCTAGCTGTCCATTTCCGTACAACACCAAACGACCGCCGTAATACATCACAAACGTCATGACACATACAATCAAAAATTCGCTGAGTGGTGAGGCTAAATCTACACGGCGGTAATTTTTAATCATGATGCGCGTGTATTCGTCATTCTCCGCAGCAAAACGACCGTACACTTTTTTCTCCGCATTGAATCCGCGGATGATGCGCAAGCCGCCAAGCATCTCGTCCATGAGCGAAAGCAACAAACCCAATTTATCTTTGGCTTTGTGCGACGTACGGCGCAAACTTTTTGAAACCAAGGCCAAAGCGCCACCCACCACAGGCGTTGTTGCGAGTACAAAAAGTGTCAATTCGGGACTTGTCCAAATCAAATACGCCAAAAACCCAACAATGGTGAGCGGTTCGCGGAAAATCATTTCGAGCGAACTCATGATACTCCACTCTACTTCTTGTGCGTCAGCCGTCATGCGGCTCATGATATCGCCTTTGCGTTCATTGCTATGAAACGAAAGCGGCAGGTCTAATGATTTACGGAATAATTTATTGCGGATGTCGCGCACAACGCCGTTCCGAATGGCGGCCAGGGCGTGCATGGCGAGGTAACGAAACAAACTTTTGAAAAAGATAAACACAACCGCCGCAACACAAATCATGACCAAGGCACGCATACGCGCCGCATTTGGATCGGGGCTATGGACAACCATTTCGGCCAATTCGTAATTGACACGATTGAGCATGCCTTTAGGCGAATTCATGAGTGGTTGTCCGGCGGCAACAAGTTCTTGCAAACTTTTATTCTCGCCCGAAAACAAAAGTTTCAGCAACGGAATAACCGTAAGCAACGAAAACAAATTGAAAACAAAAGCGAGGATATTGAAAACGATGTTGAGCCAAGCCTTCGACCAATAGCCCTGAACATATTTCAATGCACCGAAAAAGTTTTTCATGGAAGGTCAAAGATAGGATTTCTTGCGCTTGCCGATTTGCGTTGTCGTTGATAACGAAAGGAATGAAACGAACAAGAAAAATTCTGCGCGTTGTTTGCCTCTATTTTTTTACGGCGTTCTGCGCTTGTCGGCGGCTGAGTTCCGTAATTACGCCCGAATAAATTTCGTTATACACTTCGGGTTGCGCAGCATACCACGTAATACTGCTTTCGTATTGTTTCTGTGTTACGCCATGTTTTTTGAAAATATTGTAATACGGAATTTTTTTAGCTACGGTAACAACATTGGCTTCTTCTTCCAATTCATTTCCATTGGCACGAACTCCGGGGAAATTATTGGGGTTTTTGGAGGTATGATTAGACAAAGCAGCTTCCAGCAAATGAACATCGGCCAATACCTGAATCATTTTTTCTTTTGCAATCAAATCGGTTGGTTGATCGGGGAGTTTTACTTTTTCTGCTTCGTTTTGACAAGCGATTACCAAAACGAGTAAAAGAAGTAGCATTCCAAGGCGTTGGTTGAAAAACATACGCAAAGATACTTTTTTGGGTGGTTTGCAAAATGACTTGGAAAGGAAAAGAACGCGTAGCTTTGTGTTAAATATTGTTTTTATGAAACCGAAATTTGCCCGAGAGTCGCTCTCGATCTCTACACATCATGTTTTACCCAACGACACGAATAACCTCCAAAATCTTTTTGGTGGGCGTTTGTTGGAATGGATGGATGTGATTGCTGCTGTTTCTGCGCATCGCCATTGCCGCCGCGTGGTGGTTACGGCTACGGTAAACCATGTTGCTTTTCATTCACCAATCAAATACGCGAGTATTGTTACGCTCGAAGCAAAGGTTTCGCGGGCATTCACGTCTTCGATGGAGATTTTTATCGATGTATTTGTAGAAGATCCTGTAACTGGCGAAAAAGAAAAAAGTAACGAAGCGATTTATACGTTTGTTGCGGTTGACCAAAACGGATCGCCACTTCCTGTTCCACCTGTTGTTCCAGAAACAGAAGAAGAGCAAAAGCGTTTCGACTCGGCATTGCGTCGCCGCCAATTGGCGTTGATTCTAGCCGGAAAAATGAATCCTGAAGACGCAACCGAATTGCGTCGCTTGTTTATCAGCGAATAAGTCATGTTGCGCTTGGCGTTTTTGCTCATTACGCTTTGCAGCATCTTGGTTGGATGCAATTCATCGGCGTCGCATCCAAAAGAAAAAACAGATTCTTCTGCAGAACAAGCTGCTGGTGCAAGCGATACCACGCCTACTGGATTTCGCCGCGACTGGTTAGCCTTGTCGCCCGAAAAACGGCAAACCTACTATACAAATTTATGCAGCCGCGTTGAAGCACATCGCTTAAAACTGGCTGCGCGTTGGAAAAAAGCGACTACTGAAAATACGCAGCAACAAATTTTGCGCGAAAGCAGAACGTATATTTTCACCGTGCTTACCGATACGATTTTGGTCTGTTGGTACAATACGCCTTGGGATTTTAATGGCGTAAGTGAGCAACCTGGACAAGGCACGATTGCTTGCGGTTATTTTGTTACAACAACCTTACAGGACGCGGGATTTCGGCTGGAACGCATTTGGCTTTCGCAACAGGCATCGAGTATTTTGATTAAAAAATTTGCCGACAAAGCGTATATTAAAACGGTAACGAATAAACAAACCGATAAAATCCTGCGCTTTCTCGATGAGCAAGAGCAAAGTTTATTCATCATTGGCCTCGATATTCATACCGGATTTGTAGTGCGACAGAACGAGAAAACGGATATGTTGCATGCGAGTTTCTGGCCGCAACGCAAAGTGGTACGCGAACCGATGAAAACTTCGGCAATCATTAACGAGAGTAAATTTTTCATGACGGGCGATATTTTAAAGACGGATAGTACGATTATCAAATGGTTAGAAGGGAAAACGTTTGGTCAATAAATTGCGATGAAAAAGATTATTGAAAAACCAATTGAAATGGAGTGTTTAGATGCGGCACGCGGTGTTTTGCATGCTCAAGGCTTGACAGGAAAACCCGTTGGAAGAGGTAAAATTGGTGCGCTGAAAACGATCCATCAATTAGGCTACATCCAACTCGATACGCTTGCCGTTGTTGCCCGCGCACACCACCACACTCTCTACACACGCACCCACGCGTACACCGAAAATCACTTGGCCGAATTGCTCCGCGAACGAAAAATATTTGAATACTGGTCGCATGCTGCTTCGTATTTGCCCATGGAAGATTTTCGGTTCAGCCTGATTCGCAAATCGCTTTATCGGAATCAAGACAAATCGCATTGGTTTGCGAAGAATAAAAAAATCATGCAATACGTTTTAGATCGCATTCGTGCCGAAGGTGCTTTGCAGTCGGGCGATTTTGAAACGGATCGCAAGCGTGGTTCTTGGTTTGATTGGAAACCCGCCAAGGTTGCGCTAGAACAATTATTTATGGATGGCACCTTGATGGTTGCCGAACGCAAAGGATTTCAGAAAGTTTACGACCTCTCCGAACGCATCATTCCTGCACATGTGGATACACGCATGCCCGATAACGATGCGTATGCGCGTTACCTCATTACCAAAACACTTCAAGCACAAGGCATTGCCACACTCCGCGAAATCACCTACCTGCGCAGACATGCCGAAAAAGATACGGCTAGAACGTTACATCAAATGTTGGAAGCTGGTGAAATTATTCCACTCAAACTTGCTGGTGTAAAAAACGATTATGTAACACTTCCCGAATTTTTAAAACAGAAAACTCAAGCTCCTTCGGAGAAAGTACATCTTCTTTCGCCCTTCGATAATGTGCTGATTCAACGCAACCGCGGCAAACAAATTTTCGGCTACGATTATCAAGTAGAATGCTACATCCCAGAACCTCGAAGACGTTTCGGCTATTTCTGCTTACCCATTTTGTTTGGCGATACATTTGTAGGCCGATTTGATCCGAAGGCTGATCGCGCAACGGGTGTGTTTACCATCAAAAATATGTTCATCGAAAACAAGCCGAAAGACATGACTGCGTTCCTCGATGCGTTTATGATATCCTTGCACGATTTTGCGCAATTCAATGGTTGTACTGCTATCAAGATTGCCAATGCCGAAACCGCAACCTTGAAACGGGAAATAAAAAAACGGCTGTAAGCAAAAGCAAACAGCCGTTTGAAACAAGACTTGCAATTTATTTCGCTACGCTAAATTTTCCGCGATTGATGACTTGTTCGTTTTCATCGAGCACGGCATAAGCGTAAATGCCTGTGGCAAATTTATAACTATCAATTTTGGCTTCGCGGTTTTCAACGCTATAACGTCCGGCTTCGCGGCCAGCAACATCATATACAACAACCGTTTTAGCAACCGTTGTATTGAAACGGAAATTGGTAAAATCGCTAGATGGATTTGGGAATACTTTTACTTCATTGACGATGTTGGCGGTTTCTGTTACATCCACATAACCTGTAAATGAAATATCATCAACCCAAAGAAATCCACCCGGACGTGGAACATCATCATCTGTTGGCGTAAAGGCAATTAGCATGGTATCTGGAATCAGGTTATTGAAAGCCGGATCGTAATAAAACTGATCGCTAAATCCTTGCCAAGAACCCACAGGGCCGTTGAGTACACGTCCAGCAAAAGCAATGGTATCTGAACTTGTGCCATTCCATTTGGTCAATACACAAAAAGCAAAAGCCGAATCGGCATTGTAAGCGGGAACATATTTTCCGTACCAATTAAAAAATTGCGGACGATTGGTATAAGGAAAACCTTGTGTAATTCCGTTCAGTCCAACAGATCCTGTAAACGCAATCCCAAGTGTATCGGGAAGCGAAAAATTATTGGTGGTTAAAGCAATGCTTTGAATGAGCATAGCCGCTTGTCCGCCATGCGGTGTTGTAATATCTTTTGTTACACTCAATTGATTGCTACCACCAAAGAGGGTATAGAGAATATTAAATGTGCCCCATCCTTGCGGATCTTCATAGCTTGGCGGTCCAGCCTGTGTTGTCCAATTCTCAAAATCGAACGTTACTTGGGCTTGTGTGGCGGTTGTCAGAGAGCATGTTGTAACTAATGCAAGTAAAAGTTTTTTCATTGCGGAGTTTTTTTGTTGAATTCAAATATACTTAATTTGCATGGCCTGATAAAGCCGATTGTTCTTGATCTTTCCCTAGTTATCAGACGCTCTGACTACCTGCATCGGTTGTTTGCGTTGCTGTGCGAAACAGCAAAAACATACCTACAAGCATTAAAACGCCACCCGCAATACCCGCCGCAACACTTCCGCCAATAGCAATGACTTCTGATTGTGGATAATGTTGCATGTGGTGAACAAAACCTATTTCAATGGCATTGTATAAAAAATGAAGCAGGATACTGAGTTGCAGCGAGCCTGACCAGATGAAGACATAGCCAAGAGCAACGCCCATCACAAAGCGCGGAATTAATCCCGAAAAATGAAAATGCAAGAGCGTAAATACACCCGCCGTAATTAAGACAGCCAAGTGCTTGTTGCGCGTCCAGTCGCCCACAACCTGTTGCATGGCTCCGCGGAAAAATAATTCTTCACAGACTGCCGGAACAAAGGCAAAAACAAAAATATTAGCAAGCAAATCCGAAGCAAAAGGCATTTGCAATAATTTTTGCGTTTCCTTTTCCGCCAAGACATCCGCCGCGCGCAAAGCCGTCCCTTCTAGTAGCGTGATGTTGATGTTGGCTAGCAATTCGGTAAAAAAAGTACTTCCAATAACGACAAGCACTAAGGGGAAAATGAACCGTGTAGCAGGTCGCTGTTGAACGCGAAGCCACTCAAAGCGGTTTTCGGGAAAAACATTGGCAAACAGCAGCGCAGGAATTAAAAACACCAAACTGTTGATGATGTATGATAGGCGTATCATGGTCATCGACCCACCTGCATCGAGATCGGTACGCAGGAAAGCAAACGACTCGAAGCTAGATAGCCCGATCATAATCATGCCACAGGCAATGTAGAGGGCAATGAGCAGCCAGAGGCGGAATCCATGTCCGAAACGCATATAAAACGGTTCGGGATTTTGGTCAAAAGAATCATTCACAACAGCGGAGTGTTTTCGGTAACTTTGCACAAAAGTACAATTAATCAATGGTTAGAATCGATTCTATCGAATTGGGTGAATTTCCGCTCTTGCTTGCGCCAATGGAAGACGTGAGCGATCCGCCGTTTCGGTATGTGTGCAAACAACATGGCGCGGACCTGATGTTTACGGAGTTTATTTCATCGGAAGGCTTGATTCGCGATGCGATTAAGAGCCGCCAGAAGCTGGATATTTTCGATTATGAAAAGCCTATTGGGATTCAAATTTTTGGAGGCGATGAGGAAGCGATGGCCATGTCGGCACGTATTGTTGATGCTACCAATCCTGATATTTTAGACATTAATTTTGGTTGCCCCGTAAAGAAAGTGGTGTGTAAGGGCGCGGGGGCGGGCGTTTTGAAAGATATTGATTTGATGGTGCGGCTTACAAAAGCGGTTGTCAATTCAACCAAACTTCCGGTAACGGTAAAAACGCGTTTGGGTTGGGACGAAAAATCCATCAACATCATGGAAGTGGCCGAACGTTTGCAGGATGTGGGCATCAAAGCCTTGAGCATTCACGGGCGCACGCGGGCGCAGATGTACAAAGGTCAAGCCGATTGGTCGTGGATTGCGAAAGTGAAAGAAAATCCGCGCATTCAGATCCCAATTTTTGGCAACGGCGATGTGGACTCGCCCGAAAAAGCAAAACTAATGCGCGATACCTATGGCGTTGACGGAATTATGATTGGGCGCGCAAGCATTGGCCATCCTTGGATTTTCAATGAAATCAAACATTTTATGAAAACTGGAGAACATTTGCCGCCACCTACTATCGAAGATCGGGTTTTGGTATGCCGCACGCATCTGGAAAGATCGGTAGCCTGGAAAGGCGAACGTTTGGGCTTGATTGAAATGCGCCGCCATTACGCCAACTATTTTAAAGGAATGCCCAATTTCAAAGAGTACCGCACCAAATTTGTAACGGAAGAAAATCTTGGCATTTTATATGCTACGCTGGATGAAATTGTAGATAAGTATAGCGCGCTGACGCGCGTATAATTTGTGTCTGACGAACAATGTCTTTATTCAACTAAAATCTTCCCGATTGCGTACTTTTGAACAATGAAAAAACTGGTGCTGTTTTTATTTCTTGTACTGCCTTTTTGCCAAAGCGCAAAAGCGCAATGCATCGACAGCACGATGATTCAATACGGTGCTTACTGCGATCCACGCTGGGAGCCTGTTTGTGGCTGCGATGGCCTCACCTACCGAAATGATTGTTTTACCCGCAATCTTGGCATGACCACGTGGCAATACGGAATTTGCGATGCCCTTGATTTTGACTTCAACCCCAATCCGGTTTTCGATTTCATCAACATTGATGCGATTCTTCGCATTCAAGGAACGTTGTATGTCGAATTGGTTGACCGTTTCGGACGGGTGTATTACCGCAATCTTTTTCCAAGTGTTACGCGTTACCAGTTTCAGATCAGTGTCAATGGCTTTCCGCCGGGCTTGTATTTGCTTAATCTATACTGCGACGACGGTTACCGCGTAAAAAAAGTAGTTATTCCAGAACGCTAGGTTTAACACATTCCGACTACCGATTTCTTTGATTTTTCAATTGCTGTGGAGAGAGAATCTGTTTAAACTTTATCCTTTGAGTTTGTTATGCGTCTTTTTGCACCATACTTCGTTGCGTTTTTCGACCTTAGTCGCACTGCTATGGCCTTCAAAACGCGCCTCGTCTGGCACAAAAATCCATCATAACAATTCTCAAAAACAAATTTTAAACAGATTCTAAAACTAAATACCTTTGCATCCATCATGAAACGTATTCTCATTTTCGTTTTATTTCTTGTATTGCATAGCGTATTGCTTGCGCAAGATAGTGCTACTTTTTTTATGCCGCTTGCTGGCCAGCCGTGGACGTTGCAACAGTGTATCTTACAGGCACAGACAAGCAACCTACAAGTGCGTCAAGCCCAACTCAACGCACAAAATGCACAAATCAATTTGCAGCAGAGCAAGGCCAACCTTTTGCCTAATGTCAATGCCAATGCTTCGCACACCTATCAGTACGGACGTACGGTAGATCGCTTCACCAACTCATTTGCTAATGATCGTGTCTTGTCGCAAAACTTTTATTTGTCGAGCAATTTGGTCTTGTTTAGTGGTATGCAGAATTACAATGCGATTCAGCAAAACCGCTACAACTTTCAATCGGGCATGTTGCAGGTAGAGCAAACGCAGTACGACATTGGGATGAATGTGGCGAGCGCTTACTTAAACATTTTGTATGCCGAAGAGCAGTTACATGTTGCCGAAACACAAGTCAAAATAACTGCCGACCAAGTGGCGCGCATGCAAAAAATGGTTGATGCTGGTGCAGTTGCCAAAGGAAATTTACTTTCGCTGCAATCGCAATTAGCACAAGAAGAACTGGCCTTGGTCAATGCTAAAAACAATGTGATGCTGGCGTATTTAACGCTCACACAATTATTGAACTTGGATTCTGCGGCAGGATTTGCCATTGTGAAACCCGATTTAGCGGCACCTGTGGGCAATATGCTGACAACATCGCCGGAACAGATTTACCAGTCTGCCTTACAAGCACAACCAGCCATTAAAAAAGCGGAGGTTGATTTCATGAGTGCTGACAAAGGCGTTGACATTGCGTATGGAGGCTTAAGCCCAACACTTTCGGTAACCGGATCTATCGGAACAGGTTATTCGGGTTTGTCCAAAACCGTTGAGTCTTCAACGTATTCCGGCAATGATACAGTTGGTGTAACAACGGGTGGCGATTTTGTTTTAGTCCCTACTTTCAACAATACCTTTCAGGTTGTGCCATTTTCCGATCAACTTGATAATAATTTAAACAAGGCAATTGGCTTGCAGTTGACGGTTCCGATTTTCAACCGCATGCAAACGAGCAGCAATATTTCGCGTGCAAAAATTCAGCGCGAAAGCGCACAGGTGAACATTGATTTGGCACAGCAACAGTTGCGGAAAAATGTTGAGCAGGCGTATGCTGATGCGAACGCGGCGTGGTTGCGTTGGCAAGCTTCCGAAAAAGCGGTTCAGGCACAACAAGAAGCCTTTCGTTATACCGAAGAAAAGTTCAATGCGGGTGTGTTGAATGCGGTTGATTACAATACCGAAAAAAACAAACTCGCTAAAGCGCAAGCCGATCTCATTCAAGCAAAATTCGATTACATTTTCCGGTTAAAAGTTTTGGATTACTACCAAGGCAAACCGATCACTTTCTGATTTATTCGCTATGAAACGCTTATTACTCATTGGTGGCGCATTGGTCGTCATATTGGTTTTGGTTGTCATCTTCAAAGGCTCGAAAGGCAACGAGCTTGAAGTGGCCACAGAGAAAGCCACAAAACGCGACATTACAGAATTGGTTTCTGCGAGCGGTAAAATTCAACCAGAAACAGAAGTTAAAATTGGTTCTGATGTTTCTGGCGAAATCGTTGAATTGCTCGTCAAAGAAGGCGATACCGTGCGAAAAGGCGATTTGCTGTTGCGCATCAATCCCGATTTATACCAATCTTCATTAGACCGCGCACAAGCTACATTAAACAATTCGCGCGCGGGCCTTGCAAGCAGCATGGCGCGTTTAGAACAAGCGAAGGCACAATTTGCAAATGCGGAATCGTCGTTTAACCGCAACAAAAAATTATTTGACCAAAGCGCCATTTCGGCTTCTGAGTTTGATGCGGCAAAGGCAAATTATGGTAGCGCCAAAGCTGAAGTTGATGCGGCTAACGAAACTGTTCGCAGCGGACAATTCAATGTAAACAGCATGGAGGCATCGGTACGCGAAGCCAGCGACAATTTGCGCAAAACAAGTATTTATGCGCCTGTAAGCGGAACGATTTCTAAACTTTCTAAACGCATTGGCGAGCGTGTTTTGGGAACGGTACAAATGGCGGGCGATGTGATTCTCGTCATCGCAAACCTCAACGGCATGGAAGTATTGGTGGATGTGAATGAAAATGATATTCTGCGTGTTCACCTCAACGATACGGCCTTGATTGAAGTGGATGCGCACGACAACCGAAAATTCAAAGGCATTGTTACCGAAGTTTCCAACTCGGCCAATACATCAGGAATGAGCGCCGATCAAGTAACCAATTTTCAAGTGCACATTCGTATTCTCCGCGATTCGTATCAAGATTTGATTGATCCGAAAATGCCGGAACGGTATGCGTTTTTGCCGGGCATGTCGGCAACGGTTGATATTCAAACCAAATCGGTGCGCGGTGTAGTTGCGGTTCCAATTCAATCCGTTACAACACGCACCGATACGACAACGAAGAAAGACAAGGCGGGTGTGAAAATTGAAACGTCTTCTGAAAAAGAAAATGAAGGACAACCTGAATTGGTGAAGAAAGATGCGCGCAATAAAGATTCACAAACTAAAGCTCCTGAGCCGATTGAATGTGTTTTTATTTACCGCGATGGCAAAGCCAAATTGGTAGCTGTGAAAACAGGTATTCAAGATGCTGAATACATTGAAATCATCAGTGGTCTAAAAGAGGGCGACGAAGTGATTGCCGCGCCTTACAGTGCAATACGCACACATTTAGCAAATGGTAAAGCGGTGAAGAAAGTGGCGAAGGAAGATTTATCAAAAACAGAGGACGAGTAGTGTTGTGATTTTGCATCTTGAAACATCGACAAGTGTTTGTTCTGTGGCGATTTCGCACAATGGAAAAATATTGTCGTTGGTTGAGTTGGATGAGCCGAATAAACATGCGGAGGTTTTAACGCTTTTTTGTGCGCAGGCCATGCGCGAGGCGGGAATCAGCGCGCGCGATTTGCAGGCGGTAAGTGTGAGTGGTGGGCCGGGTTCTTATACCGGATTGCGCATTGGTGTTTCGGCTGCAAAAGGATTTTGCTATGCACTTAATATTCCGCTAATCGCCGTTGATACCTTGCAAGCGATGGCCGCAGGAATGGTTTCAATCATAAACGATCGCAATGCGTTATTTTGTCCGATGATTGATGCGCGGCGCATGGAAGTGTATTGTGCGTTTTACGATGCGGGGCTACAAGCGGTGCAAGAAGTTAAGCCCGTTGTGATGGATGCGGATTCATTTTCTGATCTCTTAAAAAATAATGTGGTTTGGTTTTCGGGCGACGGTATGCCGAAGTGTAAAGAACTTTTGAGTCAACACGCCAATGCCCGTTTTACGGATGCGGGTACTCCTTCGGCACAACATCTCGCAGGTTTAGCAGAACAAAAATTTGCGCAGCACTTATTTGTTGATTTGGCGTATTACGAGCCATTTTATTTGAAAACATTCCAGCCTGGCCCGAAACGTTCTGCCTGATTTGACGGTTCAGGGTTCAATTTCTACGTTTCACGTATTCTCTTCTTGTGTCTGATTTTATATTGATGGATGTTTGCATCGTTCAATCAACAAACAGCGTATGTCAGGCAAAAAAATACTTATTCTTCTTGGCCATCCCGATTCCACGAGTTTCAATGCGGCTTTGGCCGATGCTTACAAAAAAGGAGCACTTGCATCGGGTGCTGAAGTTCGAGAAATAAAAATGGGTGAATTAAATTTCGACTTGAGTTTAAAATCGGGTTATCGCGAACGCATGGAATTAGAAGCCGATTTGCGCGATGCGCAGGAAAAAATTCTATGGGCAGATCATCTGGTTTGGGTTTATCCCGTTTGGTGGGGAAGTGTTCCGGCTGTTATGAAAGGTTTTTTAGATCGGGTATTGCTCCCGGGTTTTGCTTTTCAGAAGCGCGAAAATTCGGTGTGGTGGGATAAATTACTCGCCGGAAAATCGGCGCGGTTGATTTGTACGATGGATCAACCACCGTGGTATTACCGCTTCATCAATCATGCACCTACACATTTCATGATGAAGAAAATGGTGATGCAGTTTTGTGGTGTGCAACAAGTTGGGATTACCTCTTTTGGCGTTATTCGCAACTCTCCTGCGCAAAAAAGGATGGATTGGTTGCTGAAAACGGAGGAATTGGGTCGTAAAAACAAGTAATTTTAATCTTTCAAAATTCTTATGAAAAACATTTTCGCATTTTTTCTGCTTCTACTAACGGGTTCTGTTTTTGCGCAAGTGCCTACGCAAACCATTCGCGGAACCGTTGTTGACAATCAAACCAAGGCGGGATTGCCCGGTGCAATTGTCATCATAGCCGATTCGGGTAGTTTTAAAAATACGGCTGCCGACGTAAACGGAAAATTTCGTTTCGATAATATTCCGGTGGGTCGTCATGTGATTCAGGTAAAAATGACGGGGTACAAAGAACGTTCGCTTACCGTTATTTTGAGTGCTGGAAAAGAAGTGGTGTTGACCATTGAGGTGGAAGAATCTGTTTATGAAGGAAAAGAAGTGGTGATTACTGCCGAAACGCAGAAGGCAAAACCGAATAATGAAATGAGTACGGTAAGTTCGCGTTCGTTTACCATTGAAGAAACACAAAAATATGCGGGTAGTCTCGGCGACCCATCACGCATGGCGGCCAATTATGCGGGCGTGAGTGGTGCCAATGATTCGCGCAACGACATTGTAATTCGTGGCAATTCGCCGCAGGGTTTGTTGTGGCGTTTGAATGGTACAGATATTCCGAATCCAAACCACTTTGGTTCGTTTGGAAGTACGGGTGGCCCTGTCAGTATTTTGAACAATAACGTTTTGGATAATTCCGATTTTATGACGAGTGCGTTTCCGGCTGAATATGGCAATGCGTTGGCGGGTGCATTCGACTTGCGTTTGCGTAAAGGGAATAACGAGCGTTTTGAATTTTTGGGACAAGTTGGTTTCAATGGTTTTGAAGGTGGTATTGAAGGGCCATTTTCTAAAAAACACAATGGTTCTTTTTTGATCAATTACCGCTATTCGACGTTGGTGTTGTTTCAAAAAATTGGTGTCGATTTTGGAACAGGTACGGCAATTCCGAAGTATCAGGATGTGTCGTTTAACTTTAATTTGCCCACAGAAAAAGCAGGAACGTTTTCGTGGTGGGGCGTGGGTGGCTTGAGTAATGTGAATTTGTTGGACAGCGAACGCGATACAACAAAATTGGATTTATATACCATTGGTGGTTACGACACGTATTATACAACACGCATGGGCGTTACGGGGCTTTCGCATGTGTATCCGTTTGGGGAGCGCGCGTGGGGGCGTTTGAATATCGGTGTGAATCTTTCGCAAAATCTGGTGCAGCTCGATTCGTTTTCGTTTCAAGATCGTTCTACTTGGGCAAATTATGGTAGTAATTTCCGCCAAACAAAAATCAATTTCAATTATACGTTTGTCGAAAAATTCAATGCGCGCAATACGCTTAAATCGGGTGTGTTTGTAGATCGGATTGATTATTTATTGCTCGATAGCACAGCCCTTTCTACAACCGTTTTTCGTCGCATTCGCGATGTAAAAGGTTCTACGTTTTTAGTTCAGGCATTCACGCAGTGGCAGCATAAGTTTACCGATTTGCTGACCTTAAATTTGGGTGTACATTACCAAGAATTGATGTTGAATCATTCGCGCGCCATTGAGCCGCGCATGGGCTTGCGCTGGCAGGTGAACGAAAAGCAATTCCTGAGTTTTGGCGCAGGTTTGCACAGTCAAATGCTAACGATATTTACTTATTTCAATCAGACGTTATTACCGGATGGTTCGTATTTGCAAACCAATCGCAACCTCGATTTCTCGAAAAGTGCGCACGGTGTTGTGGCCTGGGACTGGAACTTGACTTCGCAAATGCGTTTGAAAGCAGAAGTGTATTACCAACACTTGTACAATATTCCGATAGAGCGTAAATCAAGTATTTTCTCTTTCCTCAATGAGGGCGCTGATTTCAATGCACCGGGAATTGATAGTTTGATTAACAATGGTACTGGACGTAATTATGGTTTAGAATTTACATTGGAGAAATTTTACAGCAAAGGTTTTTATTTCTTAGCAACGGCATCGTTGTTTGAATCAAAATATACAGGCAGTGATAACGTGGAACGGAATACAGCGTTCAACGGAAATTATGTGTTCAATTTATTGGGTGGTTATGAATTTAAAATTGGCCAACGCAGTCGTTTATCGTTCGATATTAAAGGCAATTTGGCAGGAGGAAAACGTTATGTGCCAATTGATATAAACGCATCGGCTTTGGCGCAAGAAGAAGTATATGACCCGACGAATGCTTATGAGCAGCGTTATGCCGATTATTTCCGTATCGATTTCAAAGTGGGGTATGTGATGGAGAGTAAAAAGTGGAAAATGACACAAACGTGGATGCTTGAATTTATGAATCTAACGGATCATAAAAATGTATTTACGCAAGTATATGACAAAGACAGCAACACACTCAAGACAAATTACCAAACGGGCTTGTTGATGATTCCGAAATACATCATTACGTTTTAACGCATGACGGAGAAGAAGAAAATTCCTTATCCCAAAGACTTGCTGGCGCGCTTGATTGGTGTGCCAGCAATAGCTTTGCTAACGCTATTGATTCCGGCTGAGAGCGACGATTTTTCGTTATCGTTTTTTACTCGTCTTTGTATTGCGTTTATCATTACGGCATGCGTTTGGGAAGGCAACCGATTTTTAGTTGTTTATTTCCGCAATCGTTTTCCAAGTGTTGCCGAAACATGGAAACGTATTTTGTGGCAGTTTACGGTAAGTATGATTTTATCCGCCTTGTTTATGGCTTTGTCTTGCGAAGTATTGACACAACTCATTCATGGCACTTGGTCATCTCCAACAATGCTGATTGCGAATATGCTAGTTGGGTTGATGATTACATTCATTGCATCGATTATTTATGAATGTGTGTATTTTTTTGTGCGTTGGCGCGAAGCGATTGTAGAAGCAGAGGAATTGAAAAGACAACAACTGCATTGGCAACTAGAAACGTTGAAAACACAAGTCAATCCACATTTTTTATTCAATAGCTTGAATACTTTAACGTCGTTGATTGAAGAACATCCACCACAAGCGGTGGACTTTGTGCAACAATTATCGCAAGTCTATCGGTATATTTTAGCGGGGCGAGATCGGCAAACGGTAAGGCTTTCGGAAGAGTTGGCTTTTATCAAATCGTATGTTTTTTTGTTGAAGATGCGTTTTGGCGAAAATTTTTGTGTGCGTATTGCTATTCCAGAATCGTTGCACAATACGCAAATCCCTCCACTAGTTTTACAATTGCTGATTGAGAATGCCATCAAGCACAATATTGTCTCGCGTGAAAAGCCGCTTCAGGTAGAAATCAAAACAACAGATATTTTAGAATTGGTTGTTGAAAATCAACTTAGTCCTAAAAAAACAGTTGAGTCATCGAGTGGATTTGGGCTTGACAATATTGTGAATCGGTATAAATTATTGAGTTCGCAAGAAGTAAAAATTGACCGTGTTGATGCGGTATTTCGGGTTACACTTCCATTACTCCAAGACTAGGACGTATGCGCATTTTAATTGTCGAAGACGAACCTGCTGCGGCGCGACGTTTGCAAAAAATAATTTTGGAACTTGCGCCCCAAGCAACGATTGTGGGTGTATGCGAGAGCGTGAAGGAAAGTGTACACTGGTTAAAAACCAATACACATCCCGATTTATTTTTGTTTGACATTCAATTAGCGGATGGATTGAGTTTTGAAATTTTTTCGCAAGTGGAAACAAGTGTTCCCGTGATTTTTACAACGGCGTATGATGAATATGCTTTACGCGCCTTTAAAGTAAACAGTGTAGATTATTTACTCAAACCGATTGATCGCGAAGCCCTGCGTCAAAGTGTAGAGAAATACCGGAAAATACAATCCAACATAACCAATCCGGCATTCGACATGCAAACCATACTGGCGCAAATGATGTCGGGCAAAACGATTTACAAAACGCGCTTTTTAGTTAGTAAAGGTGCACAGCTGATTCCCATCGATCAAAGCGAAGTGGCTTGGTTGCGAACAGAAGAACGAATTGTGTTTCTGCATACACACGATGGCAAGCGGTATTTGACAGAGCATACCTTGGATGAACTAGAAGAGCAGCTTGATCCCACACATTTTTTTAGAGCCAATCGACAGTACTTAATTGCTACACGAGCCGTACATCATGCGAGTCCAGGTGTAAATGGTAAACTGAATTTATACTTAAACCCGCAAACCGAAGAAGAGGTGGTGGTTAGCCGCGAAAAAGCGATGGCATTCCGACGTTGGCTCGAACGTTAGTTGAAACGAAAAGTCAATCGCGGTTGATTGGGAAAGTAAGCGTTGTTGTTCCTATTTTAAGTGTTCGTTTCAAGATAGAAACAATGGTTGTAGCAAGGATTGCACCGAGCGTAGCCAAAAACATATCTTTCTGTGCGTCCCAAATATCACCTTGAGAACCTAAATAAGCTTCGCCTTGAGCGGGAAAAAACACATCGGCCACAGCCCATTCAACAAGTTCGTACAAGCCACTGACCGAAAGTGTAATTTCAATGGGCAAAGCCCAACCCACCCAAGAAGGAAAACGATACCACGAAATAAATAATTCGCGCATAGGGTATGCGAGCAAAAATCCAAAACTAAAATGGACGATACGGTCGTAATGATTGCGTTCCGTATCGAGTACATCTTGCAACCAATAGCCAAACGGATTTTCGGAATAGGAATACATAGATCCGTAAACATGGCCAGCCAGATAAACGGCAAACAACAAATAACTCAGATCGCTAAACTGGTGTTTTTTGTAGGTCAGTAGCAGAAATCCGAGAAAGATAAATACAAGTGTGTTTTCTAAAACCCAATTGCTGATGTTGCTGGTTTTGAAAAGTGTGGTGAGCCAAATGGTAAGAAAGCCGACTAGAAAAACTTGCAACCACCGGTTTTTAGTAAAAGGTGTACGAAAGTTTGATACCGCGTTGGAAAAAGGCATAGGAGTTTTTTTGGGAAAGATAGGTTTTTATTGATTTTGTATCCCCTAACGGATTCTTCCGATCAATAAAGCGTATAACTCAATTTCACAATATCAATCCCCGCTTCTTGATGGCGGCGATTGACCCATGCGTAGGCACTTGGAGCTTCGGCATTGTAGAGGTAACTAAATTCTTCGCGTAAAATTTCGTTGCGGTAAAATTTTAAAGCCGTTGTTCGACCAATCGAATCATAGGTGAGCACCGATTTTTCGATCAAATCTTGATTGGCATTGCTCGTAAAAATACGTTCCGTCAATCGTCCTTGTGCATCGTACTGATAGGTAACTTGATTGCGCAAACCGCCTACAATATAGGCTTGTCGTTCATCGACCAAATGCCCTTGTGAATCGTAATTGAGCATGGTTTCCTTATATACTTTGCCTTCGTCGTTCAAGCAGCGTTGTTTGACTTGCGCAGTGCCAAATTTCTCATAGCCAAAAACTTCTTGCGATAAAACAGTTTGCACATCGAGAAAAAAATTGAGGTGAGAAGTATTGCGGTTGGTTTCGCGGCAATGGGTTTGCCGCGATATGGTTCCATCTAAATTGTATTCGTAATACCACGTATTGTAATAATCGCCATCGCACATGCGGCGCATATCGAGCCGTTTGAGGGAATCGTAGCGGTAATAGACGAAAATAGAATCGTGAACATAAACCGTTTTGGTTTCTGTCCATGCTTTGGCCACACGTTTGCCGCGCCGATAAACCGCAGGATGCTCAATGGTTTGTGTTGCTTGCCCTTTGATGCGCGTTTTCATGTAACGCACCAAACGGCCGAGTGTATCAAACATAAATTGTTCTTGCACACCGCGATCTTGAATGATCTGATTATCGGGTTTGTATTGGTAATCGGTGGTAATGGTGCGAATATGACGAGCACGAATACTGTCGGAATTAAAACGCAATGGCACACCAAATGGATCGTCGGTGATATAAACAAACAATTGCGCACGCAATTCGGGCGCAAACAAACATAGACTCAAAATAATTACTCGAACAATTCGCTTCATTTGCTTTGCAAGCGTTGCAGCGCATCGTCAACCGATGTAACCGGAACTTCGCAAGTACCATTTTCGCAGATATAAATCAACGTTTGGTTTTGCTGAAAGCGGTTTTTAAACAAGGGTAACTGACTTGCCACAGGACTTCCTGCAAAGATTTGATTCGTTAGGCCATGTTTGAGCAGCTCATGCCGGATATTTTCAACAGCCTTACCAACAATCGCCACTTCGCGAAAGGGCAGGGTAAAATGCAATTGCAATTGCATCCACCGCGAATAGCCCGCGCCATAATTGATAATATCTGGCTGCATCACCTTTAACATCCGCTCTGCGCGCGCAATCCATTCGGGTAAACCATACACTTGACCCAACAAAAACAAATGCTCGGCAATGACTGAATTGGAGGCTGGAATCACATTGTCGCTGATTTCATGCTTTCGGGCAATGAGTGATGGATCGTCTGATGAGGTAAAGAAAAAGAAATCACTTTCGGTATCGACGAATTTCTCCAGAACGGTTTCCATCAACATCCGAGCATCATCAAGCCACGATTCATCCATAGAAATTTGCCACAAGGCAAAAAACGCTTCGATGGTAAACGCATAATCTTCCAGAAACCCATTGATGGTAGAGCGGCCATTTTTCCAACTATGCCAGAGCAAATGCCCCTCGCGCAACTGCTGCCCACGAATAAATTTTCCGTTTTTCAATGCGGCTAGCAAATATTCTTTTTCGCCAAGCGTATCGTACGCGTCGCAATACGCTTTGAGTTGCATTGCATTCCATGACGTAAGCGATTTGTCATCGAGACCGGGACGAATGCGTTTGCTTCGGGCTTGCAGCAATACTGATTTTGCAGCCACAATTTTCTGTTGCAATTCATCTTCTGTGAATCCGTGCTTATTTGCCAAAACGGCATTGCGTTCGCGGCGCAATAAAATATAATTGTCGTGTTCCCAAAACCCAATGCTATTGATGTTAAACACATTGGCAAACCAAGAAAAATCTTCGCCAAGCAATTCTTGTAACTCGTCTTTTTTCCAGACATAAAATTTCCCCTCTTCACCTTCCGAATCGGCATCGAGCGCAGCATAAAACGCACCTTCTGGCGAAGTAAGCTCACGCGCCACAAAGTCTAATGTTTCAACAATCACCTCGCGGTAAACAGGATCTTTTGTTTCGCGGAAAGCTTCGCAATAAAGCGAAACCAATTGCGCATTGTCGTAGAGCATTTTTTCAAAATGTGGCACTTTCCACAACATATCAGTTGCATACCGCGCAAAGCCGCCGCCAACTTGATCGTAAATTCCGCCAAATGCCAATTTATCAAGTGTGAGCAAAACCTGCTTGCGCACAACCGCATCGCGTGTGAGTTGCGCGTAGCGAAGGAGAAATTTATAATTATCGGGTAATGGAAATTTCGGTGCGCGGTTGGGACCGCCTTCCGCCGTATCGAAACGCAACATCCATTGTTCTACCGAAAGGCCAAGCGTATTGAGCGTGAGCTTTTCTTCACTCGAATCGCGCAACAGTTTATCGGCACGGCGAACACCATCGGTTAATTCTTGCGCATATTCGTTGCACTTGTCCGGCTCATTCGCCCATAGATCGGCGAGGTTAATTAAAATTTGTTTCCAACGCTCTTTCTGGAAATACGTCCCGCCATAAATTGGTCTTCCATCGGGCAACACGAAACAATTGAGTGGCCATCCACCTTGGCCTGTCATCAACTGCACAGCAAGCATATACACTTGATCTATATCAGGACGTTCTTCGCGATCTACTTTGATGCAGATGAATAAATCGTTCATGATCTGTGCCACGCCTTCGTCTTCAAACGATTCATGCTCCATCACATGACACCAGTGGCAAGCCGAATAGCCGACGCTGACGAGGATTAATTTATTTTCTGTCTTTGCACGTTGCAATGCTTCTTCCGACCACGGATACCAATCGACGGGATTGTTGGCGTGTTGCAATAAATAAGGACTTGTTTCGAACTGAAGGCGGTTGGGCATATTTAGTTACTTATTTTTTCTCTGTATTTTCTACTGGAACATCTTTTTGAACGATGTCGATTGGAAATGTTTTTCTTACGCCTAGTGTTCCTGCTTTGACCCAGCCTTTAACCGTAACATTGGATTGCTTTTTGGCGATGGTAGCAATGAGTGTAGGCAAACCCGTAAGAATGTCTTTGAGTTGTGCCGTTACTTTCACGCGGTAAACATCTTCTTTTTTCCGTTTGATTTTGATTTTATCGGTCATACTTACTTTACCGAGCGGTGTCTTACCGACGGTAATGTCCAATTCAGAACCATAAATCGTGAGTGCGAGCGCGTTTGGATTATCGATTTTTAGGCCCATATCGAGTGTTACGAGGCCCTTCATAAAATCGAAATTACTAAACTTCACATCCTGAACACCCGTAGGCACAATAGGTTTGAGGCCACAAGAGGTAAGCAGCAGCAAGAGTGGCAGAAAAAGGAAAATACGTTTCATAGCAAAAAAATGTGGTTGATGGTTTTGCAAGATTACTGCAAATCATCAACCACAAACCGAGATGATGTGTTAATTATTGTTTAGCGCCTGTATAAAACTGGTAAAACTGCGGAATCGTTTCAATGCCTTTGAGGTAATTGAAAACGCCGTAGTGTTCGTTTGGCGAATGAAGCGCGTCGCTATCCAGACCAAAGCCAAACAATACAGAATCTAGTC
This sequence comes from Bacteroidota bacterium, assembly GCA_013298545.1. Classification (GTDB taxonomy): domain Bacteria; phylum Bacteroidota; class Bacteroidia; order Palsa-965; family Palsa-965. The sequence goes on from JAAFIA010000018.1 coordinate 32,177, forward strand.
CAAGAACCGATTTGAAGAGTGCGACAATTGGAATACTTCCGCCACCACGTGTTGGGATTGGTTTTTTGCCATACGTTGTTTCCATTGCGCGACTAGCGGCGCGGTATGCGTTAGAATTAGTTGATACAACAACTGGTTCGCCGCCGTGATGGTACGATACTTTTACCTTTACGCCTTTGGGTGCAATGCTGTTGAAATGCGCATCGAATAATTTAGAGATTTTCTCAGACGATTGGTTAGGAACAAGACGCATCGAAATTTTCGCGTAGGCTTTTGACGGAAGTACCGTTTTTGCGCCTTCGCCCGTGTAACCGCCCCAAATTCCATTTACATCGCATGTTGGACGAATGCCCGTGCGCTCAATGGTAGAATAACCCGCTTCGCCCATAATATCGTCAATGGCCAAATCTTTTTTGTACTCATCGAGATTAAACGGAGCACGGCTCATTTCTTCGCGTTCTTCGGCACTGAGTTCAACAACATCGTCGTAAAAACCAGGAATCGTAATGTGTTTGTTTTCGTCGTGCAAAGACGCAATCATTTTGCAAAGCACATTGATTGGATTGGCGACAGCACCGCCATACACACCAGAGTGCAAATCGCGGTTTGGTCCAACCACTTCAACTTCCATGTACGAAAGTCCGCGTAAGCCAACGTCAATAGAAGGCGTATCGTTTGCGATGATTGAAGTATCGGAAATCAGGATAACATCGGCTTTGAGTTTCTCTTTATTTTTTTGAAGGAAGGCACCGAGATTGGCCGAACCTACTTCTTCTTCGCCCTCAATCATAAATTTCACGTTGCAAGGAAGCGTGTTGGTATTCAACATGACTTCGAGAGCTTTAACGTGCATGTAAAATTGGCCTTTGTCATCGCACGATCCACGCGCAAAAATTGCACCTTCAGGATGAATTGGCGTGGTACGAATCACTGGTTCAAACGGCGGTGTTGTCCAGAGATCAATTGGATCGGCTGGTTGAACATCATAATGACCGTAAACAAGAACAGTTGGTTTTGCGGGATCAATGATTTTTTCGCCATAGACAACGGGATAACCATCGGTTGGGCAAAGTTCTACGTTTGTAGCACCCGCGGCTTCTAGTTTTGCTTTTACCGCATCGGCTGTGCGAAGCACATCGGCTTTGTATTGTGGATCGGCACTCACAGAAGGAATGCGTAGAAGTTCGAAAAGTTCGTCGAGGAAACGTTGGCGGTTGGCCGCGATGTAGTCTTGGTGCGCTTGCATAGTTATGTTTGAATAAGGAACTGCGAATTTGCAATAAAAGGATGGAGAATGGAAACAGAAATTGGATTTTTCGGGGATGAAATAGAAAAAAACGACTTTTCGCTCGGAAAACAGGTAGATTCGATTATATTTGTTAAGGCAAATACATCATTCCGAATACTTTTTACCATGAAACAGACCTACATCCGTCTTCTGCTGTGTGCATTTTTGGCTTGCGGTAGCTATACCGCTAGTCGTGCGCAACTCACAACCGACAATACTTATACTCCAACACAACTTGTTCAAGATGTACTTCTTGGATCGGGTATTCAGGCGTTTAATATCACCTATACAGGTGCGCCGCAAGCCCTTGGTTTTTTTAGTGGCGGAAATAACGGAACGCCTGCCTTGGGAATTGATAGTGGTGTTGTGATGACAACAGGAACGGTTTTGAATAACGGAAATGGTCCGCAAGGTCCTAATAACTCAACTGGATCTGGCGAAGATAACCTCGCTCCCGGCGACACGTATCTGGATGGTGTTGCGAATGCGTCAACATTTAACGCAGCGATTCTTGAGTTTGATTTTATTCCGCTTTCCGATTCTGTGAAATTCAATTATTCCTTCGGTAGTGAAGAATATATGGAATGGATTGCGGGTGGTTTTGCCGATGTGTTTGCATTTGTGTTGAGTGGTGTAACGGTTGCGCTTTCGCCAACCAACATTGCGCTTATTCCCAATACAACAACGGCGGTAACTGCGTTGAACGTGAATGCAAACATCAACTCGCAATACTATGTTGACAATGAAAATCCACCCGGAACTGCGGTTCAGTATGATGGATTTACAACTGTTTTACAAGCTATTTATCCCGTACAATGTGGCGAAACCTACCACATTCGTCTTGCTATTGCCGATGCGCTCGATGGTATCGTAGATGCAGGTGTGTTTTTGGAAGCAGGTTCATTCACAACTGGCGCAATCAACGTTTCTTCTGAAATCAGTTATGGTGGACCAAACGACTCTACACTTTTTGAAGGATGTGGTCAGGCTTGTTTGATTTTTGCCCGTCAAGGAAATTTATCGGCTGCTGATACGGTTCAATTAAATTTCACAGGTAGTGCTATTAATGGTGGCGATTTCATTCCAGCCATTCCCAATCAAGTGATTTTTCAACCGGGCCAAGACACCGTTGTGATTTGCATTTCGGCTGTTCAGGATTTGATTACAGAAGGTTTAGACACGTTGAATATCTCTACCACCGTTTCTGGACCTTGTGTGCAAAGTGTTTCGGGCGCAACCATTTACATTGGCGATTTTTTACCACTAACAGCCAATGCTGGTCCTGATACGGCTTTGTGTTCTGCCAATTCAGTAACCATTACAGCCAATGGCGGCGGTGGCGTTCAGCCTTATACCTATTCTTGGAGTACGGGCGATACAACGCAATCCATCGTCGTTTCTCCGTCTCAAACCACTTCCTACATCGTAGAAATTACAGATCCTTGTGGTTCGCCAATTGGTTACGATACGGTAACGGTTTATCTGCCGTCAAACGATCCACTTTCCATCATCGTTTCGCCTGATTATGAGATTTGCGAAGGCGATCCGGTCATCCTTGATGTTACGGCATCAGGTGGTTCTAGCCCTTATACCTATTCTTGGACAACCGTTTCAGGAAACGATTTAGTCGCTAATCCCAATCAACCAACCAACCAACTTGTACCAACATCAAACGGCACATTTTTGGTTCTGGTAGAAGAGGGCTGCGGCGCAACACGACTCGATTCGATTACCGTTATTCTCGATGGTTGCGATGTTATTCCACCAAATGTATTTACACCAAATGGCGACGGAACAAACGATGTCCTCGTCTTCCAAGGTCTTGATGATTTTCCGGGAAGCCGTTTGTATTTATACAACCGTTGGGGAAATAAAATTTATGAGAATACCGATTACACCAATAACTGGAATGGCGATGGTGTATCAGATGGAACGTACTATTATGTACTCGACCTTTCTGATGGACGCAGCCTTCATGGATTCGTAATGATTTTAAAAGATAAATAATCCGCGGGCCGGCCCCGCAACGATCATCCCCCGTTGCCCGTCCGACGCAGGGTTCTTTGGAAAACCAAAAGCCATGCATATTAGACGTATTCTATTGCTTCTGTTCTTCGGGCTATTCTCGTCCGAGATTCAGGCTACCCATATTGTAGGTGGCGAAATTTACTACGATTGTTTGGGCAACAACAATTACCTCATCACGCTCAAAGTCTATCGCGATTGTTTCAATGGCCAAGCACCGTATGACAATCCGGCTTCTGTTGGTGTTTTTGACATCAACGGAAATTTACTTCAAAATTTACAAGTTCCTTTTCCAGGTTCAGCGCTCGTTCCCCCAACGATTAACAGTCCTTGTTATCAGCCGCCTGGGAATGTTTGTGTCGAGGAAGCGATTTATACCTATACCGTAAATCTCCCCCCAATTCCTGGCGGATATGTGCTCACTTACCAACGTTGTTGCCGCAATGGAACAATCCTGAACCTCAACAATCCGGGCAATGTAGGCTCTACTTACACCATCAACATTCCCGACCAGACATTGGCCATTTGTAACAGCAGTCCACGATACAGCAATTTTCCGCCCATCTTTATTTGCGAAGGCGCACCGCTTACATTTGACCATTCGGCAACTGAGCCTGACGGCGATTCGCTCGTATATGAATTATGCGATCCATACGATGGCGCAACAGCGCAAACTCCGCAACCCAACCCGCCCGCCGGCCCACCTTATCAATTTGTCCCTTTTCTTCCACCCTACAATGGACAATATCCGATGAGTTCCAATCCCGCCATGAGCATCGATCCGCAAACAGGCATACTTACCGGAACACCAAACCTTTCGGGCCAATGGGTTGTTGGTGTTTGCTGCAAAGAATACCGCAATGGACAGCTCATCAGTGTCAACAAGCGCGATTTTCAGTTCAATGTTGTGCCGTGTCCCTTGCTTACGGTTAGTTCTGTTCCATCGCAACAGGTTTTCTGTTTTGGGTACAATGTGCAATTCATCAACAACAGTTTCAATGCACAAACATATCATTGGGATTTCGGCGATCCGAATGCTACAAACGATACATCAAATTTAGTCGCGCCATCATGGACGTACCAAGATAGCGGTGTGTATGTAGTTACGCTCATCTGCAATCCGGGTACAGCGTGCGCCGATACGGGAACAACAACGTTCTATATTTATCCGCTGCTAGATCCGAATTTTGCACAACCTGCGGGGCAATGTGTTGTCGGAAATAATTTTTCATTTCAAGCAGCGGGAGCATTTTTAGGCAACGGTACATTCTCGTGGAATTTTGGGCCGAATGCAACTCCTTCCTCATCCAATCAACAAAACCCGAATAATATTGTCTGGGACACTTCGGGGGTTTTTCTTGTAACGTTGACCGTAGATGAAAATGGTTGTACAGAAACCTATACAGATACCGTATTTGTTTATCCGATGCCCGAAGCAAATTTTTCGCCTGTTGCTTCGACTGGCTGTGTTCCATTTACGGTTCAGTTTTCGGATAGTTCGATTGCAGGAACGCAACTGACCTACTTCTGGGATTTTGGCGATGGCTATACCTCTAACATGGCTAATCCGCAACACACCTATACCATGGTTGGCACCTATGATGTAACCTTGATTGTAACCACGATTAATGGTTGTATTGCGTCCGATACGTTCTTTTCGCCTGGTTTAATTACGGTACTTCCGATTCCAACAGCAGGTTTTACAGTCGATTTTCAATCGGTTTCCATTTTCGATCCGGTGATTACGGTATTTGATCAAAGTATTAACGCTGACAGTTGCTATTTAAATTTTGGCGACGGCTATACGGTAACGAATGCTTGCGATCAAGCGCACACGTATGGCAATCATGGTGATTATACGATCACACAAATTGTTTGGAATGAGTTTGGATGTTCTGATACCGCGCAATTAGTTGTTGAAGTTCGACCCGAATTTCGATTCTACATTCCAAACACATTTACGCCAAATGGCGATGGCTTGAATGATGTATTTTATCCGTCGATCATGGGCGTAGAAGATTATCATTTCATGATTTTTGATCGTTGGGGCGAATTGATTTTTGAAACTCACGATATTTATACGGGCTGGGATGGTCGTTACAAAGGCAATAAATGCCAGCAAGATGTGTATGTGTGGAAAGTATCCTTTACGGATCTCACTACCGAAGAAGGTGCGAAGTATATTGGGCATGTAACGTTAGTTCGGTAATTTTTTCTGCATTCAAATGCATTCGAGTGAAGCGCAAAAATATTTGCGTGAATCTGCTTGTATCTTTTTTTGAGCCTGTCGTTATGGAAGTGTAAATCTCCCCAATACACTTTACTTATGCGACACTTTATTTGCGCAGCGCTGACGCTGCTCCTGCTCGACTCATGCTGTAAACCACCGATTGCCACGAATGCGTTAAGCGATCGTTTAGACATGCGCAAACCATTAATCTCGGTGGCGTGTGTGCGCTGCAACATGGAAAACAGTTTTGATCTTTATCCGGGCCTTGAATTGGGCGGGCCGATGGGTCGTTACCAAACATTTTTAGCTTACGGCTATAACTGGCACGTGTTTGGCCTTTATGGGCAGAGCGGTGTTTCGTTTCAGCCCAAAGCCTTGCCACGCGCAGGTCTTACGCAAACACTAGCCCTAGCACTAGGTTCGCCGAATGCCTACATAAGACCTGAAGCTGGTTTTGGCGTGGCACGGTGGTTTTCGCCCGAAGCGCCAAGTGGTTCTTACAAACAACATCCGGCATTTGGAGGAAGCATGAATTTATCACGCAATCAAAACATCCTTTATCCATTTGTTGGTTTGCGTTTTTCTTTCCCCGAAACGCCTGTCATGCTTGGGGTAAGAGCCTACAAACTTCAACATGAATCAGGAAAAAGTGCCTACTATGGTGGTGTAAACATCTCGTTCGGAATAGGACGTTTCGAATAAACGTGCAAAAAAAATTAACGCGGAAATAAAAACCACAACGTTTATCCGTCAAAACGCATCTTTCGCAAAAAGAAATGTGCTGCGGTGCTTGTTTTGTCTAAATTTGCACGGCAACGCAATACATGAAATACCTTCTTCCCCTACTCGCTTCTTCCACACTACTTGGTTGGTATGGTTGTACCTCCTCGCCCGATGCTGCGAATCAAATTGTCGCAGACGATCCTGTCGATGTGCAACCACTTTTGGTCAATTGGATTACTGAAAACGTAAATGCAATTGATACATCAAAAACGTTTGTCGTTGCAAAAGATACTTGCTTTGCTTCGCGTTGGACGAAAGAAGTTTATGCCGCTGAAAAATTTTCTCCGCGTTGGTCAGACCAAGGAAAATTTTCTGCTGCTGCGGATAGTTTTTTATTTGTTTTGCGTAATGCCGAAGATTGGGGCTTGATACCGGAAGATTATCACGCGCCATTGCTTGACAGTTTGGTGCATACGGCTTACGATTCTACAAAAGAACAATTTAACATTACTCATCTGGCACAGGCCGATCTGCTGCTCACCGATGCTTATTTTACATTTGCGGTACACGTGGCTACCGGACGATTGCCGCACGATAGTTCGGACGTTCGCGAATGGCATCCACAAAAATTAGACACCAATATTGTTGCGCTTTTTGCTGCCGATGTCAAAGCAAAAAGTTTTCGCAAAACATTCGATGCACTTGAGCCGCAGAAATTAGAATATCAATTGGTTAAAAAAATGCTGTATCAATTTCGCAGGCAATGGAAAGATGACGCATGGAAACGCATTCCATCCATTGAAAAAGACACCAACGCATTTTACGAGGCCGTCAAACAACGACTCATTGTAACGGGCGAATACGATACAACGCTTCGTGAAGGTTCCGATTCGCTTCGACTTTCTGCGGCAATTAAAGTCTTTCAGAAAAAATTGGCACTTGAAATTGATGGTAAGTTGGGCAAGAATACGTTGAAAGCACTCAACATGACCGTTGTTGATCGCAAGCGTCAGATGGCTATCAACATGGAGCGTTGGCGACTTGAACCAGCATCGTATGGCAACCGGTATTTGTTTGTCAATATTCCTGCATTTACAATGAAAGTGATTGAAGCGGATACACTTGTTATGCAATCGCGCATTGTTGTGGGTGCAGTAAAAACACAAACGCCTGAGTTGACGAGCCGCATTACAGACATGACATTATATCCCTACTGGACAGTTCCATACAGCATTGCATGGAAAGAAATTTTACCAGCAGTTCAGCGCGACACAAACTATTTGCACAAAAAACATTTTGAAGTGATTGGACGTAATGGCGAAGTCATTCCACCATCGCAAATCAATTGGAAAAAATTGAGTAAAAACAATTTACCGTATAAGTTTCGTCAGAATATCGGTGAAGACAATTCGCTTGGTGTATTGAAATTCAATTTCGCGAATCGGTTTGGTGTGTATATGCACGACACCAATTCAAAAGGGTATTTCAGCCGCGATTCACGCGCGCTAAGTCATGGCTGTATGCGTCTTGAAAAATTTAAAGATTTAGCCCATTTTCTAATTCGCGAGGACAGTACGCGTCTTCCCGCCGATACGTTTGATATTTGGCTTGGTCAGCAGCAACAACGGAAAATTGGCGTTCGGAAACCGTTGACACTCTATGTTCGTTATTTTACTTGCAAGCTCAACGAAGATAGCACCGCTATTGTTCCAATGAATGATGTATATGACCGCGACCTACGCTTGATGAATACGCTCTACGCCAAAGTGAATCGCGACCATCCAGAACTTGCACCTGTAGTATCACCAGCAAATGCTGACAAACCGAAAGCTGTTGCTACTGAACAAAAGAAAAAGAAGTAGAGCAAAACGGTTTGGGTATTGGCGAAGGTAGTAATTAGAAGCACAAATGTATAATGGGATTCCAAATGTTGAATATAGCACTTCAACCCTGCTTTTGCCAATACCCTGTTAGCCGTTCGTTGTTTATTTAAGGCTTTGTTACCAAGCAATTTCGCCAGTTACTGGGTTATTTTCTTCGCTAAAAAACTTTCCTGTTGGTCCATCTTTGTCAATTAAGGCGTATTTTAGAATACGCCTTCCTGCATCTTCCAAAGTTCCCGTTCCTCTGTGTCCATTAAAATCTGTTTTTGTATAACCTGGACAAATGGCGTTTACTTTAAAGTTGGTGTCTTTTAGTTCGTATGCTAAAACAACTGTGTACATATTCATTGCTGACTTTGAAGAAAGATAAACAACTCCTTTGTAATCGTAATACTTGTATGATGGGTCGCTGTGCAATGTGATTGAACCTTGACTTGAACTTACATTTACGATACGAGGTTCAGAAGCATTTCTTAATAAATCAATAAATGCTTGTGTAACCCTTACAACACCAAATACATTTGTATCGAATGTATCTTTAAACTGTTCGATTTTGGCAGTAAGTGCTTCTTGTGGATAGCCACCATAAACTCCTGCATTGTTTATAAGGATGTCCAATTTTTTTGATTTTTTGCCAATTTCTGTTCTTGCACTTTTTACTGATTCGTAGTTTGTAATATCAAGCTGAATGGCTTCTACATTATTTAGTCCTGCAGCTTTTAATTTATTAACGGCTTCTATACCGCTTTCTAAATTACGACTGCCGAGATAAACATAAATTCCTTTTTGGGCAAGTTGCCTTGCAACTTCAAAGCCAATGCTTTTGTTTGCCCCTGTTACTAATGCTGATTTCATTTTTTGTTTTTTAAAATTTGAATCGCAAAAGTAGAAAGGTGAAAAACAGAGTAGATGGACAAATCAATTTATTCTCTTGACAAATCTTGCCGATTCTCTAAAACTTCACTCACACTCTTTCCTGTACATTTTTTGAAAAGCCGCGAAAAATAATCAGGGTCATTAAAACCCAATTCATAAGCTAATTCTTTTACAGAAAGATTTGAATAATGTAGCTTTCGTTGTGCTTCTATCATCAAACGATTAGTGAGAAAATTTTTGGGTGATGTGCCTGAATACTCCTTTACAATGCGATATAAGCTATTGGTGGTTAAAGCTAACTTTTCAGCTATCGCATTGATTGACGGTTGCTGTGTTAATTGTGTTTCAACAACTAATTTGAACTCAATAAATTTTGAAAGATTGGCGTTTAAAATATTGGTCTGCTCTTTGCTTTTGAAATATGTAATGTTCAATTCTACTAAAAGTGAGTTCAAATAAGCCAATACTATTTCTATGTCGGTTGGCTGGTTGTCAATATGAATAATTTGGTTTAAAATCTCAAAGTTCTTTGTTATTCGTTGCCTTGTAGTGTCGTCAAAATTTATTGTTTGTGAGTTTAAAGGATTGGCTAAGAAAGGAAATTGTTGGGGTAACAATGCCAATGTATTTTCATCAAATAATATTTTGAAATATTTTAGATTATCTGTTTTAGTAGGTGGTGTAAAAACTTGGTTAGGCATAGCAAAAAGCAATTGCCCGTCTGTTAGTGCAATTTCTTGCAAATCCAATTTATATGTAATTGTCCCGCTTTCAATAAGCACAATGAAGTATGAAGCTAATCTTCTTGGTTGAGTATTTTTTTGCTCAATGTCAGCAGATTGATAAGGATTTTCGTCTGAATTAATTTTAACCTTCAACTTGTCATTCATTTCTTGCATTTGGCTACTCAATGTTTGTAGTGCGTCGATTTACAATGAGGGCAAGATATATTAATTGATCTATCAACGAATATATCAATATAAAAAACTATTGTAGGGGTAACGCTTCACATGCAAAGCCTTTACACGTTCGTACAGCATATCGCGAAGCTCGTCGATATTTTCTTTATTGGCAGCTGAAATAAAAATACACGGATCGTTGAGTTTACTCATCCAACTGCGCTTCATTTCTTCCAAGGTTAAAGGTGTTTTTGCAGACGGATCCAATTCGTATTCGTGTTCTACTTCAACGGGTTCGCGGTAGGCATCAATTTTATTAAACACCAGAATTGTTGGTTTATTTACAGCACCAATATCGGCAAGTGTTGTGTTGACCACATGAATATGATCTTCAAAATTCGGATGCGAAACATCAACCACATGAATGAGTAAATCAGCTTCGCGCACCTCATCGAGTGTTGATTTAAACGATTCGACAAGCAACGTCGGTAATTTGCGAATAAACCCAACCGTATCGGAAAGCAAAAAAGGTAAATTTCCGAGCACTACTTTTCGAACCGTTGTATCGAGTGTTGCAAACAATTTATTTTCGGCAAAGACGGTAGATTTACTCAACATATTCATCATCGTTGATTTGCCTACATTGGTATAACCTACCAAAGCCACCCGAATCAACTCGCCCCGATTTTTGCGTTGCGTTGCCATTACACGATCAATATCTTTCAATTCGTGTTTCAGGAAAGCAATTTTATCGCGAATGATACGACGGTCGGTTTCAATTTCTTTTTCACCAGCACCTTTCATACCAATCCCCCCTTTTACACGGTCTAAGTGCGTCCACATACCGGTTAGGCGCGGCAGCAAGTATTCGTATTGTGCGAGTTGCACTTGTGCTTTGGCGTGCGATGTGCGTGCGCGGCCAGCAAAAATATCGAGGATGAGCAAATTGCGATCGAGCACTTTTTTGCCGAGTGCTTTTTCCAAATTGCGTTGTTGCGATGGCGAAAGTTCGTCATCAAAAATCACGGTATCGCCTTGATTTTCTTCGAGCCACGATTTTATCTCTTCAACTTTTCCTGAACCGATGTAGGTGCGCGGGTCGGGACGGTCGATGCGTTGTGTAAAACGTTTTGCAGGAATTGCGCCTGCCGTTTCGGTAAGGAATGCTAATTCGTCGAGGTATTCTTGAATGGCAAGCATATCTTGACGCGCGTTAATCACGCCCACCAACACCACTTTCTCTTTCGGATTAACCGTTTGGAGCATATCCATAAAAATCGATCAGATTAAAAAAAGATAAATTATTTACGCAAGGTCATGATGTACTTGATCACAGCATCTGTTTCAGCAGCACTCATTTCTTGTCCATAAGCACGCATGCCACCACGACCATTTTTCACCACAGCCGTAGCCGTAGCGACATCAATTTTGCTCACTGAAAGGTCGAGTGCGCCCGAAGCGCCTAATTTACCATCACTTCCGTGGCAGACTTGACATTTATCGCTGTACAATTCGGCACCATCGGGTGATTGGGCTGTATCTTTTGTTTTCTCGCCACCTCCGCAAGAGAGCAAAGCAACAAAACTCGTAAGCAGCAACCCAACAAGAAAGAAATTTGTTTTCATGTTTAAAACCACCCGCGTGTTGCAAATTTTTCAAGAAACGGCCAAGGAATCATCATCAGAATCAAAAGCAAACCAATGAGAAAAAACCAAGCAATGTGTTTGTGCTTGGTCGTATCGTCTGCTGCACGTTTTGCTTTTGCACCACCGATGGTAATCAAAACAATAGCAAGCAACATACCGATGGTATGCTCAACTGTAAAAAACCGTAAAACCTTATCGCTCATCGAAACACTGAAATCGAAATTTACGTTTGGACTGATGAAGAAAAGAATTAAGCCGATTAGAAATTGTGTATGAATGGAAATGGTGGTAAAAGTTGCCAGCTTCCGATCAAGTGGTTGGTATGTTTTTTTACCAAGATAACCACCAAGCGATTTGAATGCGGTGAAAACGAGTAAAAGCAAAGCAATCCAGCGTAAGCCAGAATGGGTGTGAAGTAAGGCGTTGTACATGTGCGTTTATTTTTGTGGGTTAAAATTAGGGAAAAACTAAGGAGTATCTACAAGTTCGATGGATTGATTTTAACTATTCTCAACCGAACAAATAATTTTATAAAATTCTTATTTTTAGCAAAAAAACGTACAAACGAACAGATTCAATTGCGTCAATGGTATTAGCTGAACCCCAAAATGAAATTTTCAAACAAAAGACTCGTAAAGCTGTTTGGTCAATCGTTTTGTTTATTTTTTCATACCTCCTTTTAATCGCATTGAGCTTAGTGTTGACAATAGCTAGTGTTTATTTGGGATTCCGCCTCATTGCCTTTGTTCCATCGTTTTTATCGATTCTTTTAGGTATCAGTATAGCAAGCATTGGCGTTTTAATTTCGGTTTTCTTATTCAAGTTCTTTTTTTACATAACAAAGGCAGACTACTCTAATTTAATTGAAATTACCAAAGAAGAGCAACCCCGTATTTTTCGGTTGATTGATGAATTAGTAGTTGAAATTGGGACGGAATCTCCCAAGAAAGTTTACCTCACTACGGATGTTAATGCTGCTGTTTTTTACAATTCGAGTTTCTGGAGTATGTTTTTCCCTGTTCGGAAAAATTTAGTCATTGGCTTAGGCTTGATAAATACGCTAAGTGTTGATGAATTAAAAGCTGTTCTCGCGCATGAATTTGGCCACTTCTCGCAACGGTCAATGCGTGTAGGGAGTTATGTATATCAAGTAAATCGCGTTTTATACAACCTCCTTTTTGAGAACACATCGTATAGCAACTTGATGCAAAAGTGGGCAAGTATTTCTCAGATAACTCATTTCTTTGTTGTGATAACAGTAGAAATCATCAAAGGCATTCAATGGATTTTGCGCAAAATGTATGAGTTTGTCAATAGCAATTACATGGAATTGTCGCAAGAAATGGAGTTTCATGCTGATGAGATTGCAGCAAAAACCGTTGGCTCCGTTTCGTTAAAAACTGCCTTACTCCGTTCAAATTTTGCAGAGCATACATTCAACGCTACGCTATCATATTATGATAGAAATATTGTCAAAAACACCAAAACAGATAATGTTTATCCGAAGCATTTTTTTGTGCTTAATTTTTATGCCAAAGAAGAAAAATACGCCATTGAAAATAATCTACCACAACTCTCTCTCGCTATTTTAAACAAGTACAATAAGTCGAAATTATTCATCAAAGATCAATGGGCTTCGCATCCAAGTACAGAAGATCGTGTACTTCGTTTAGAGCAATTAAACATTCCGAATAAATCCAACAACACAGCATTAGCAAGCACTTTATTCGATCGTATCGATTACTATCAGACAAAAGCAACTGCGATCATGTTTCGATCGGTAGTCTATAAAGAAAGCCCCATAGATCAATCCACAGCGATTTTTGAGCGCGACTTTGAAAAAGAATTTTTCGCTAACTCGTTTGATCGGAGTTATAATGGGTATTATGACAATAGATCGCCTTTAGCTTTTGATTTGATGCAAATCGACCCGCTTGCTACTGATGTAAACAATGAAGACTTATTTTCCCCGTCCAAGGTTGAGTTTGCAGATATGTGTGTTGTATTAAAAAACGACATTGACTTTATTTCAAAAATTGCACGCAACGAATTCGAAGTCAAAAGCTTTGATTATGATGGCAAACGTTATGCTCAAAAAGACAGCCTTGAATTGGCAGAAAAATTAAAAAAAGAATTAGCAGAACAGGAACATGTATTATTAGCTCACGATAAAATCATTTTTTCATTTTACTATGCCCTTGAGCCTAAAACAGGAAACGAAAGCAGGTTGATGCAATTGTACAAAGAGCTTTTTGATTTCGAAAAAAACACACAAGAAAAAACAGCTTTTTTGACACGCATTCATTCTGACCTACAGTTTATCCATTTTCAAACACCGAATGATATTATTCGAGAGCATTTCTCAAGATTTCAGATCGAAGAAAGCAAACTAAAAAAACATATTCGCGAATTGTTGTCAATTGAACGAAATACAAAAGACTTAGATATTGATAAACGCGAAAATTTCGAAAAATACCTTGTTGCCGATTTGATTTATTTCAGCTACGAAAAGTATAACGAACCCAACTTACAAATTCTTTTTAAGGCGATTGATGATGCCTTCACTACAACAATTCGTGGGCATTTTCTACTCAAGCTCGAATTATTAAACTACCAAAAAAGTCTTGACCTAAATTGACACGAATCAATTCCGGCAATTTTAAATTGACTGTTTAACGATTTCTTATATATTTGTTTTGAAACACTTCAAACCCATAAACACATGAAAAAACTTCTACTTCTAAACTTATTGCTTTGGGGAAGTATGGATGCAAACGCACAATGCGTAGCTCCTGCGGCTCCAACACCGGCTTCGGCTTCGCCCAACTCGGTATGTTCTAACGTGAGCGGCACATTTACACTTACCGCTACATCAGCGGGCAACAATATTGCTTGGTACACCACATCTTCTGGCGGTACTCCTTTTGCTACCACAGCTAGCAATGGAACCGTTACGGTTACCACACCTACCTCGACTGTGTATTATGCAGAAGCGGTTTCGGGTGGAGGAAGTACCACAACCACATACAATTATACGGGTGCTGTTCAAACCTTTACTGTTCCGGCAGGTGTCGATACCATTACACTCCAAGCTTGGGGCGCGCAAGGCAATTCCAATCCCTTAGGAGTTCAAGGAGGTCTTGGTGGTTACGCAACGGGCAAAATTTTAGTCAGTGCAGGTGATGTCTTGAGTATTTATGTGGGTGGTGGCGCAGTTGTCAGTACTGCTGGCGGCTACAATGGCGGTGGCGCGAGTGGTTCTGTTGGATGCGCAACGGCATTCGGCGGCGGCGGCGGCGGCGCAACAGACATTCGCTTGAATGGTGTTGCATTAGCCAATCGTGTGATTGTTGCAGGTGGCGGCGGCGGTGCGGCTGGCAATCGCGTGTCGGCCTGTGGGCGTGGCAATGGCGGCGGCGGTGGCGGTGGCTATTATGGCGGCGGTGGCGGTGCGGCTTGGCCTTCTTCGAGCGTTATCCTTCCAATTGGAGGATCGCAAGTTTCAGGTGGCGCAGGTGGTACCTCTACTTATACGAGTGCTCCAAACAACAATGGACTTCCCGGAGTTTTAGGCATTGGTGGAAAAGGTGGCGATGAGGTTACGAGCAATCAAGCTGGTTCGCAAACGGCTACTGTTGGTGCTGCTGGCGGCGGCAACAACGGTGGGCCAGGAACATACGCAGGTAATTTTGCCGGACAAAGCGGCGCTGGTGGTTCTGGTTATACCGGAACATTACTCAATCCTTCGATGACATTTGGTATTCGCTCTGGAAATGGTCAAGTCATTCTTACCTACAATAGCGGCTGCCCAAGTACTACACGTACACCTGTGTTTGTAACCGTTAACCCATTACCAAACGTAACGGCTACCGTAACCAGTTCGACCATTTGCGCAAACACAACAGACACACTCATCTCTACGGGTGCGCTCACGTATGCTTGGTCTAGCGGTGGCACAAATAGCGTTGAATACGTTACACCAAGCACAACCACAACATATACCGTAACAGGAACTGACGGTAATGGATGTACTGCATCTAGCACCGTAACGGTAAACGTCAATCCGGCTCCCGTTCTCACAACATCGGTAAGTAGTTCAACTATTTGCAGTTTGAGTAACGATACACTTTCTGCATCTGGCGCAGTGTCTTATGTTTGGTCAAGCGGTGGTACGAGCAATATTGAAATTGTTGCACCAACAACAACGACTACTTATTATGTAACCGGAACAGATTCGTCTGGATGTTCTGCAACCGACTCCATTTTGGTTAACGTAAATCCATTGCCCGTTCTAACGTCTTCAGCAGACATGGCCATTTGCTTTGGCGATACCGCAATGCTGATGACTTCTGGTGCAGTAAATTATATTTGGTCTAGCGGTGGTAATACCGCTATGGAAAATGTTGTGCCAACCGTTACCACGACTTATTTTGTTACTGGTACAGATTCGGCTGGCTGCTCATCTACAGATTCAGTTATGGTTACTGTAAATGCGTTGCCTGTTGTAGCCGCTTCTGCATCAAGCACAACCATTTGCTCTGGTGTGATGGACACGCTTACCGCTTCTGGCGCAACAAACTACAGTTGGTCAAGTGGTGGCAATGCAGCTACAGAGATTGTTACACCAAATACAACCACAACTTATTTTGTAACCGGAACGGATAGTGTTACAGGCTGCTCTGCGATGGATTCTATTTTGGTTAACGTGAATGCAAGTCCTGATGTTCTTTTCCAACCCACAACCACCATCATCTGCGCGGGCGATTCGCTTTTCCTGACAGCTTCTGGTGCGGTAAGCTATTTGTGGTCAACTGGCGGAACAAATGCAACCGAAATGGTTGCCCCAACAACAACCACAACTTATACCGTAACAGGTACTGCGGCTAACGGCTGTACCGATTCAAATTCAATTACAGTGTCTGTCAACCCACCACCAGTTGTTACACTCACCTTGGCTGATGCAGCCGCTTGTACAACCGACCCCATCATTGGTCTTGCTGGTGGAAGTCCTAGTGGTGGTACATGGAGTGGAACAGCAGTAAGTGGTTCAACCTTCAATCCTGCGGTTGCTGGTGTTGGAACATTCCCTATTGTTTATACATACGTTGATGGTAATGGTTGTACGGCATCTGCCACACAAAACATTGTTGTAAGTCCGTGCGTCGGTATTACAGAAAATGCTGTTGCTGGTTCAATTTCTGTTTTCCCAAATCCAGCAAACAATCAGTTGTTTGTTTCTTGGAACACAACGCTTGCTGTAAAACAAGTTCAACTTGTTGATGCAACAGGCCGCGTAGTGATGACCGAAAACACAACCACCGGAAACACCCTTGAACTCAATATTACGGAGTTGCCTGTTGGCATGTACAACATGATTATTGTTACTGACTCAGGAAATCAAGTAACCCGATTCATCAAAAACTAGTTACCGATTACAAACGTTTCGTTTCAAAAACTGCCGCATCTTAAACAGGTGCGGCAGTTTTTTTATCCAGCCCTATCCTCCTCAAAATATGGATTCAACCGTTTATCCCGAAAACATGAATAGCCCAAGAGAAATTGATACATTTGCCTGTTACGGAAATTTCCAATCGTATGAAAAAAATCATTGCCGTTTTCTCGGCATTCATAACCGGATTTACGCTTCAAGCGCAAATCACTTCATTTCCCAATACGGAAGTCAGCGATAACCGCCATACTGTTTTTGCATTTACCAATGCGCACATTCAGGTAGATGCTGAAACAGTGATTGAC
Organism: Bacteroidota bacterium; assembly: GCA_013298545.1. Classification (GTDB taxonomy): domain Bacteria; phylum Bacteroidota; class Bacteroidia; order Palsa-965; family Palsa-965. Next base: position 49,501 of record JAAFIA010000018.1, read on the forward strand.
AAAGGTACTTTGCTCATCAAAGATGGTCTTGTTCTCGATGTTGGTGCGGCTGTAGTTGTTCCTGCGGGAGCAGTAGTTACCGATATGCAAGGCAAATGGATTTATCCTTCCTTCATAGATCCGTATTCAACATACGGCATGCCTGAAATCAAACGTCGTCCGTGGAGCGATGTGCCGCAATACACCACAAACCGTCCAGGCCCGTATGCTTGGAATGACGCGTTGAAGCCAGAAACAGAAGCCATTAAAACGTATGCTGCAAATGCGGAAACAGCCGGAGCATACCGCAATTTGGGTTTTGGTTCAGTCATGACGTTTTCGCGCGATGGCATTGCGCGTGGAACTTCGGCCTGTGTATCGCTCAATGCCGAAGACGGCGACAACGCAACCATTCTCAAAGACAAAGCAGCGGCTTGTTACTCCTTCAGTAAAGGAACATCGGGCATGGAATATCCTTCGTCGCTCATGGGTGCTATTGCTTTGCTCCGCCAAACCTATGCCGATGCTGATTGGTACAAAAATGATAAGGCCAAACAAGAGTACAACATTGGTCTTGAATCGTGGAACATGAATCAACTGTTGCCACAGATTTTTGAAACTTCGGATAAATGGAATGTATTGCGCGCCGATAAAATTGGTGATGAGTTTAAAGTGCAATATATATTTAAAGGAAGCGGAAACGAATATCAGCGTATGGACGAAATGAAAGCTACACGCGGTTCATTTATTTTACCAATTAATTTCCCAGAAGCGTTTGATGTAGAAGATCCATACGATGCAGAACTGATTGCTTACGAAGATTTAAAACATTGGGAACTTGCACCACTCAATTTGGGTGCATTTGAAAAGTATCAGATTCCATTTGCCATTACGGCTTCTGATTTGAAAGATAAAAAAGCATTTTGGCCCAATTTGCGCAAAGCCATTCAGTATGGTTTAACCGAAAAAGGTGCGTTGAAAGCCATGACTTCAACACCCGCTCAAATGCTCGGTATTGCCGACAAAGTTGGTGCTTTGAAAAAAGGAATGCTCGCCAATTTCCTCATTGTTTCAGGAAATGTATTTGCAGAAAAATCGGCTATTTACGAAAATTGGATTCGCGGCCATCGGTATATTTTATCGGATTACAATGCACCAGATTTGCGCGGTACTTATGCACTCAATCTCAGCAATGAATCTACGGCGCGCATACTTCGCATGGGTGGCGATGTGCACAAAATCAAAGCCAACCTCATGAAAGGCGATTCTGCAAAAGAAAGCGTTTCAGTAAGTGTACTGAGCAATCAAGTTACACTCACCTATCAACTCAAAAGCGAAGAAGGCGCAACACGTCTCTCTGGTGCGATTGATCCCGCTACAAAAAATATCACAGGTCGTGGTCAACTACCCGATGGCAAATGGATTAGCTGGACGGCAACATTCCAATCAGCATTCAAAGCCGAAGAAGAAAAACCAGACTCCACAAAATATGAATATCCTACGCTAGATGATGTCATCTATCCGTTTTCGGCGTATGGCATTCGTCGCTCCGACACCGCAATCATCGAGCGTTTGAAGCACCGTTACGATGCCATTCTGATTAAAAACATCACCGTTTGGACAAACGAAAAAGACAGTATTCTTCCCGATATGGATGTGTATATTGTGGATGGAAAAATTGTTCGTATCGCTAAAAATATTGATGCGCCTAAAGGTGCTTTTGCGATGGTGATTGACGGAACAGGAAAACACCTGACTGCTGGAATCATTGATGAACACTCGCACATAGCCATTTCGGGAGGTGTGAATGAAGCGGCACAAATGTCGAGTGCCGAAGTACGCATTGGCGATGTTTTAAATCCAGACGATGTCAATATCTATCGTCAACTTGCTGGTGGTGTAACCGCTTCGCAATTGTTGCACGGCTCGGCCAATCCAATTGGTGGGCAGTCGGCATTGGTCAAACTGCGTTGGGGCGCAAGTGCGGAGGGCATGAAGATTGATGGTGCGCCAGGATTCATCAAATTTGCTTTGGGCGAAAATGTTAAACAGAGCAATTGGGGCGACAATTACCGCAGTCGTTTCCCGCAGTCGCGCATGGGCGTTGAGCAAGTGTATTACGATTATTTTACACGCGCAAAAGAATACAACGAAAAATGGCAAGCATGGAAAGCGCTTCCGCAAAAAGAAAAAGAGAAAGCAAGTGCTCCACGCCGCGATCTTGAACTGGAAACACTGGTAGAAATTTTAGCTCATACACGATTCATCACTTGTCACTCGTATGTGCAATCAGAAATCAATATGCTCATGCACGTAGCTGATTCGATGGGCTTTCAGGTAAATACATTTACGCACATTCTCGAAGGATACAAAGTTGCCGATAAGATGAAGGCACATGGCGCTGGCGGTTCGTCCTTCTCTGATTGGTGGTCGTATAAATACGAAGTAAAAGATGCTATTCCATACAATGCTGCACTCATGACGCGTATGGGCATTGTTGTTTCTATCAATTCGGATGATGCAGAAATGGCACGTCGCTTGAATCAAGAAGCAGCTAAAAGTGTGAAGTATGGCGGACTTACCGAAGAACAAGCCTTGAAACTAGTTACACTCAATCCGGCAAAACTACTGCGCTTAGATAAGCGCATGGGAAGTATTGCCGTAGGAAAAGATGCCGACGTTGTGATCTGGAACGACAATCCGCTCTCTATTTACGCACGTCCAGAAAAAACAATCGTTGATGGTAAAGTCATGTACGATACGGAAGAAGATGCGCAACGCCGTGATGCGATGAACAAAGATCGCAACAGGTTGATCCAACTCATGATCAACGAAAAAAATGGTGGCGCACCTGTTCGTAAAGCACCTTCGCGCAAACCTAAACTTTGGGATTGCGAAGACTTTGACATGACGGGCGATTACCTCGATGATTCACATTAATTTCTTGCTACTCTGATGAAAAACTATATCCTCCTTGCGTTGGCGTTTGTTCCGGGAATTGCATTTGCACAAAATCCAATTCCGGCAAAGCCACAAACGAAAAGTATTTTGTTGCTCAATGGCACAGCGCATTTGGGCAATGGACAAGTCATTGAAAATGCCGCTATTGGTTTCCGCAATGGAAAAATTGATTTGGTGGCCGATGCGCGTACCATTCGGTTGGCTGCAAATGCGTACGACACAACCATCAATTGCGCTGGAAAAGAATTGTATCCAGGTTTTATCGCGCCCAATTCTACTTTAGGATTGAGTGAAATAGAATCTATTCGTGCAACAAATGACAATTACGAAGTAGGTGCGTTTAATCCAGAAATACGCTCGTTGATTGCGTACAATACGGATTCAAAAGTTATTCCAACCGTTCGCACCAATGGTGTTTTAACCGGACAAATTACACCGCGTGGTGGTTATATTTCTGGCACGTCTTCCATTGTTTCATTCGATGCGTGGAACTGGGAAGATGCGGCATTGAAAACAGACGATGGCGTACACATCAACTGGCCACAACCGATTCAAGAATCGTGGTCAGAGAATGGCATGTCTTATGACCAGAACAAAGAATACATGACACAACGCCGCGACTTGGAGAAATTTTTCATGGAAGCCAAAGCGTATTGCGAACAAGCAAAACCGCAAGAAAAGAATTTACGTTTCGAAGCCATGCGTGGTTTATTCAATGGTTCAAAAACAGCATTCTTCCATGTCGATCAGGTGAAACAAATTCAGGAAGCCATCAGTTTTGCCAAACGTATGCAATTGTCGAAAGTGGTTTTGGTGGGTTGCGACGATGCGTGGAAATGTACTGATGCCATTAAGGCTTCGGGCTTTCCGGTTATGCTTGGCCGTGTTCACCGCTTACCCGATCAGAGCCACGATGATGTTGATCAGCCTTACAAGACACCAGCCGCTTTACAAAAAGCTGGCATTTTGTTCTGCTTGCAAAATGAAGGTGATATGGACAATACCAACACACGCAACTTGCCATTTCAAGCTGGAACAGCATGTGCTTATGGTTTGACAAAAGAAGAAGCGATTGCTTCTATTTCACTCAATGCTGCAAAAATTTTAGGCATTGCCGCGCAAACCGGATCGATTGAAGTGGGTAAAGATGCTACGCTATTTATCTCCGAAGGCGATGCGTTGGATATGCGCACAAACAATGTTACTTATGCGTTTATTCAAGGCAAAACAATTCGTTTGCGCAATGAACAACAGGTTTTGTATGAGACGTATTCGGACAAGTACGGCACTAAAAAATAAATCGTTTTGATTTCAACAATAAGCGCGGATACTTGATTGTATGCGCGCTTATTTTTTTTGATTTAATTATAGGGCTGTTTGGTGTTTTTGGCGTGTTTTTTCCTTTTATCCCATGATACAATTCGCCTGCGGCGGGCTGACTTGGTTGGTGTAGAAAAAGGAAGTTTTTTCTTTACTTTCTTTGTTTGCCCAAAGAAAGTAACAAAGAAATGGCACCACGAAAACCAAATTGCAATGAAAAAAGGCTAACCGGATGCCCGCCTAAGGCGGGCATCCGGTTAGCCTTTTTTCAAATGCAACTTCGCACTTTTCGCGGCCGTCTTCGCGCGAGTTTTCTTGACATGCTAGGTTTGATTCGCACGCTAGTCCTCGTTTGCAACGAGGACTTTTGAGATTTGCGTTTACAACGTGAGTTTAAAGTAAATACTATTCGCGTGGTAAGAATCAGACATAAAAGTAGAGAGCCTTTGGGCTATTCACTTTCTATTGCAAGAATAAACCGTCTAATCAAAATAGGCAAAAAATACAGATACGTTTTTGATCACTTAATCAATCTTCACCAGAAAATTTTTCTGCTTGCCCTGTCCAAGTAAAATGAATTTATCGTTGAGTAGATGCGTTGTGTTTAAGCAAGTTGCTTTTAATTCTAGTTTTCCTTAAATTTGTTTCTTAATCGCAAAGCATATGACTCCTTCAGCAATAAAAAAACAGTTCGACGATTACCTTCCTTTACTATCAGCTAAACAACAGACATTATTGCTTGAGATGGTTAAGAGTTTCTTAAATGTGGATCAAGGAACAAAACGAATTACAAGGAAACAATACAACAAGGAAATAGACGATGCTGTTGCCCAGATAGAAAATGGCGACGCTGTTTCCCACAAAGATGCGCTTAAAGAATTGTCGAAATGGTAAAATCAACTCCTTTTGATATTGTTTGGGGCAGAAAAGCTCTGGATAATTTTAAGGAGATATTAAATTACCTTGCTACACAAAGCGATCAAGCACCAAAAATTGTTAAAGATGCAATTGTTGATAGGCTTGAAACGATCAAAGCGAATCCTCAAATTTGCGAGCTTGACAAACTAAAAGATCGCCCGAATAAAGACTACCGAGCATTTGTTGTTTATAGCTATCGCGTAACGTATCAAATTAAATCTTCTGCCAAAGAAATTCGCGTATTGAGAATTAGGCACACCAGTCGAGAGCCGTTCGGCTATTAATCCTAGCAAAGGAAACTCACAAAACGCTGAATGCAATAACACTCCAAACGTACAGTTGTAACCAACGGCACAAACACTCAATCAATCTTCACCAGAAAATTTTTTTGCTTGCCCTGTCCGAGTAAAATGAATTTATCGTTGAGTAGATGCGTTGTGTTTACAACCAAACCAATATCCGTTGTCTTTTCTTTATTCAACGAAAAACCATTTTGTTGAACAAGCTTTCGAGCATCGCCCCGCGATTCTTGGAATCCAGTTTTATCGGCAAGCAATTCGAGTAACGGAATACCGGCTTCCAATTCGGCGCGTAAAATGACTTTAGATGGAACGCCTTCAAAAACACTTTCCATGTCTTCTACACTCAATTTGCGAAGCGTTTCGATTGTGCCTTTTCCGAATAAAATTCCAGCAGCTTCAATAGCCATGTCAACCGCTTCGGGCGAATGCACACGCGCAGTAATATCGGCAGCTAATGCCTTCTGCAATTTGCGTTGGCCCGGATCAAGTGCATGTTCGGCTTCTAGTGCTTCAATTTCTTCCTTTGTTTTGAGTGTAAAAATGCGGATGTAATTTTTTGCATCGTCATCAAACGCATTCAACCAAAACTGGTAAAACTGGTAAGGCGATGTGCGTTTGGGATCGAGCCAGATATTGCCGCTTTCTGTTTTTCCAAATTTTGTACCGTCCGATTTTTTAATCAGGGGCGTTGTGAGTGCCCATGCTTTTCCACTGTCTTTACGTTTGATGAGTTCGGTTCCGGTGGTAATATTTCCCCACTGATCGGAACCACCCATTTGCAATTTGACGTTTTTATTTTTCCAGAGGTAGTAAAAATCGTAGCCTTGAACGAGTTGGTAGGTAAATTCGGTAAACGACATGCCTTCCGAAGCATCGTCGCCATCGCCGCGCTCCAATCGCTTCTTTACCGAATCTTTGGCTTTCATGTAATTGACGGTAATGTGTTTGCCAACATCGCGGATAAATTCGAGAAACGACATTTCTTTGAACCAATCGTAATTATTGACAATAGAGGCCGAATTTTCGCCGCAATTGAAATCCAGAAATTTTTCGAGTTGTGCCTGTTGGCAATTTTGATTGTGGCGCAGCGTAGTTTCGTCGAGCAAATTACGTTCTGCCGATTTTCCAGAAGGATCGCCCACCATGCCGGTTGCGCCACCAACAAGTGCAATGGGTTTATGCCCCGCGCGCTGAAAATGCAGCAAGGTCATAATCTGAACCAAATTGCCCACGCCCAATGAATCGGCTGTTGGATCAAATCCAATATACCCCGTAACCATTTCAGACGTTAGAATTTCTTCAGCACCAGGAGTCATATCGTGGAGCATATTGCGCCAGCGGAGTTCTTCGACAAAATTTGTTTTCATAAAACAGGTAGTTCAATTGGATTTGGCCGACAAAAATAAGGCTTTAACAGCAAAGATATTCAGTCGCCGCAATGATTACCTTTGTCGTGTATGATTCTTCTCACTGGCGGTACTGGGCTTTTAGGTTCGCATCTGGCTTATCGGCTTTGTTCTTCGGGGCAAAATGTCCGCTTGCTTGTACGCGCACAAAGCGATCGGAAACTAATTGAGGAGATTTTCAGTTATTATAGTGCCGAGGGATTATCGCTCACCAAACACATCGAATGGGTAGAAGGAAATTTGGAAGATGTTTTTTCGCTGGAAGCTGCGCTAGAAGGTGTTGAATATGTTTATCATGCGGCAGCTGTTGTTTCTTTTTTGCCCAAAGACCGTCAAACCTTATTAAAAGTAAACATCGAAGGCACCTCCAATTTGGTCAATGCGGCTTTAGAAAAAGGCGTACGCAAATTTTGCCACATCAGTTCGGTTGCTTCACTAGGCCGTCCGGTTCATGCCGAGAAAATTGTGGAAGAACATTGGTGGAAAACCGATCCGAGCAATTCGTGGTACGCCATCAGTAAATACGGTGCAGAACGCGAAGTTTGGCGCGCGAGCGAAGAAGGACTCGATGTTGTCATCTTAAATCCATCCTTCATCCTTGGACCAGGGGATGTACACAAAAGCAGCAATGCCGTTTTTGGATTGGCCAAAAAAGGAATGTCTTGGTTTACCAAAGGCGTTACGGGTTATGTCGATGTGCGTGATGTGGCCGAAGCAGCTGTACGCCTGATGCAAAGCGATAGTTGCAATCAGCGTTTCATTTTAAATGCGGCAAACCTGAGTTTTCAGAATTTCCTCGATCAAGTATTAACGACCATGAATCGGCCAAAGACTTCGCGTTATGCGCGTCCGTGGATGACTGCACTCGCATGGCGTTTCGAGCAAGTGCGCGCTATGTTTGGTAAACATACGCCTCAATTGACCAAAGAAACGCACCAAGCGGCTCATGCCATCAATCGTTTTGGAGGTGAAAAAATTAAAACGGTTTTACCCGATTTTGAATACCGGAAAATCGAAGATACCATTCGTGAAGTAAGTGCTTACTATTCGCGCTAAGTCTATTTTTTCCCCATACCTCTTTTTCTTGTCTTTTTTTTTGCTCGGAAAAGCCCGTCAACAGGGCATTTTAATTTTTTTAATTTTTTCCTGTAACTAATTTTTACTTGGTGGCGTCTTATGCATGAAAACCAACCAGAACTGCACATTTAAAAACGCCACACCATGAAAAAGATCACTACCCTCCTCGCTTTCTTCCTGCTCATCGCAACAGCTTCTTTTGCTAATAACAGCAAAGACAAATACACATTGATGCTTGCAAAAATCCAAAAGCAACTCGCTTTCTCTGCTGCTGAAAAAGCGGAACTTGGAACAGGTATGGCCGTAGTAACATTCACCATCACAGAAAAAGGTGAAATCGAAATCATTCAATTAGATGCAACAACCGATGCACAAGCCCAAGCTGTTCAGAAAAAATTACAACACTTCTATTTGCAAAATGCTCCGGTAAAAGTTGGTGCGACCTATACCCTCCGCGTCAACTTCCGACCTGAATAAATTATACGTTCCTCGTTTATAAAAACCATCGGCTTAGGCAGGTGGTTTTTTTGTTTGTTATAAAACCGATTTAGAAGCTGTTTAAATTTCATCCTTTGATTTTGTTATGTGTCTTTTTGCACCATACTTCGTTGCGTTTTTTGACCGTAGTCGTTCTAATATGGCCTGCAAAACGCGCCTCGTCTGGCACAAAAATCCATCATAACAATTCTCAAAAACAAATTTTAAACAGCTTCTTAGATTGAAAATTTTTTCCAGAAAAGTGATTTCTTCCTGTAACAAATCTTTTTCGGCATGCGTCTTATGCATGAAAACCAACCAGAACTGCACATTTAAAAACACCACACCATGAAAAAGATCACTACCCTCCTCGCTTTCTTCCTGCTCATCGCAACAGCTTCTTTTGCTAACAACAGCAAAGACAAATACACGCTGATGCTTGCAAAAATCCAAAAGCAACTCGCTTTCTCTGCTGCTGAAAAAGCTGAACTTGGAACAGGTATGGCCGTAGTAACATTCACCATCACAGAAAAAGGTGAAATCGAAATCATTCAATTAGATGCAACAACCGACGCACAAGCTGCGGCAGTTCAAAAAAAATTGCAACACTTCTATTTGCAAAATGCTCCGGTAAAAGTTGGTGCGACCTATACCCTCCACGTCAACTTCCGACCTGAATAAATTTTATAACATACAGGAGTAAAACCATCGATCGTTGATCGGTGGTTTTTTGTTTATAATCCAAAAACAATCCAACAGATCACAAAGCCAACAATAATAATTAGGTATTGCCAGATATCGGGAAAATAAAAAAGGTATTTGTTGTAAAATTTCTTAATCTTTTCTTTCATGTGCGGCCAAATTGATAAGCGTTTTGGGCATGTAAAAATACAGAAGTTTTGGAAACCATTTCTCCGTAAAAACAGGCCGACCGAAAGCATACACTGCGAGAAATTGATTGTGATATGACGAAGATCATATTTTCGACCTATTTGTGTCAGGTGCTATTCTTTATGTGCCTGTTAGTTTTGTTGCGATATGATTCCCGAAACAGTACAGGCAACATGTTGTTATCACTGCGGTGAAACTTCTCCTACAAGCGGATTTTATAGTCAAGACAAATACTTTTGTTGTCTCGGTTGCAAAACGGTTTACGATGTACTCAATCAGGTTGATCTATGCGATTACTATACGCTTAACCGCAATCCGGGGCTTAGTCAGAAAACAGGTATTCGTCCAGAGAAATTTGCGTTTCTCGACGATGCGTTGGTTCAATCCAAACTCATTCATTTTAAAGATACCACACAAAGTCATGCATCGTTTTACTTGCCGCAGATGCATTGTAGTTCGTGCATTTGGTTGCTAGAGCATTTATCAAAACTTAATCGGGCGATTGTTGTTTCGCAGGTTAATTTTTTGAAAAAAGAAATTCGTGTTGTTTTTAATCACGATACCATTTCGTTGCGCGGCGTTGTTGAATTACTGGCAACCATTGGCTATGAACCGCATTTTAGTTTAAATAATTTATCGGGGAAAAAAGTCAGCACCTACGACAAGACGCGTATTTATAAAATCGGGATTACTGGTTTTTGTTTTGCGAATATTATGTTATTGAGTTTCCCCGAATACTTTTCTTCGGGCGACATCAACGAGCATATTCTTAAAGAATTATTTGCGTATTTGATTTTGGGCTTATCGTTGCCTGTATTCTTTTACGGCGCATCCGAATTTTTTATTTCGGCATGGAAAAGTTTTCAGCAACGTTTTTTGAACATCGATGCACCCATTGCACTTGCTATCCTGATTACGTTTCTGCGAAGTGTTTACGAAATACTGACACAGACGGGCGAAGGTTATATGGACTCGATGAGCGGTATCGTTTTTTTCATGCTGATTGGTCGTTACTTTCAAAACAAAACCTACAACGCCCTTACGTTTGACCGCGATTACACATCGTATTTTCCACTCGGAATAAGTCGATTGAATGCCAATGGCAAGGAAGAACAAATCAGTCTATCCAATTTAAAAAGTGGCAACCTGATTAAAATCCACAGCCATGAAATTATTCCGGCCGATTGTGTCATTCGTCAAGGAGAAGCCTTGATTGATTATGGTTTTGTAACGGGCGAATCGAATCCAGTAAAAATTCAATCTGGCGAAATCATTTATGCTGGCGGCAAACAAATGGGCGGCGTGCTTGTACTTGAAGTAGTCAAAGAAGTTTCGCAAAGTTATTTGACACAATTGTGGAACAACGATGCGTTTCAGAAACAAGAACAAGATGATTCATACATTCATCGCGTAAGTAAATACTTCACCATTGTCTTGTTTACGATTGCTGCTATTGCTGCTGCCTATTGGTACACGCATGATGCTTCGCGGGTTTGGAATACAGTTACAGCTATTCTGATTGTGGCTTGTCCGTGCGCGTTATTGTTATCGTCCACATTTACCAATGGCAATATGCTTCGTTTGCTACAACGGTGCGGTTTTTATGCACGCAATGCGCAGGTGATTGAACAAATTTCGAATATCGACACATTAGTTTTCGACAAAACAGGAACCCTCACTCAGCACGGCGAATCGGAAGTAGCTTACGTGGGCAAAGCGTTAGATGCCGAAACGACCACGTTGATTCGTTCGCTCGTCAATCAATCGCGGCATCCGTTGAGTAAATCCATTGGCGAATTTCTTCCGGTTTCAGATGTGTGGCCCGTAACCGATTTTCACGAAGAACCCGGAAGTGGTATTCAAGCAACCATTCAAGGACATACGGTGCAACTTGGTTCTGCAAATTTTATTCAAGAACAAACAACATCGGTTGGTAGCGGCAGTCGTGTGTACTTGAAGACGGATGGCATTTTGTTGGGGCATTTCATCATTCAACCGAAATACCGGAAG
>JAAFIA010000019.1 GCA_013298545.1 Bacteroidota bacterium
AATCGTTCCTGTTAACCCATCAATCTCCATAAGTCGATAATCTGTTGGCGGATCATTGTAAAATTGCCCAACATAATAATATCTCCCACCCGCATAATTAATCGCCGAATTTACGTTTACAAACAATGCCGCTGTATTAGCAAGCGTTGTTACCGTATTGGTTTGCCCAGAAATTGAATTGGTAGAAATAAATTCCATCGTATTCGGATTTTGCCCGAAACGAAGTCCACACAAAATGTTCGGAGCTTGTGCATTTCCTGCATGAGGAAACAAACTCAATACCAAGAGAAGGAAAAAAGCTTTGAGGCTGGGCAAAAACATGAGGGGCAATTTTAATTGGTTTATTACTAAAAAAATAACTATACTTATAAACCAACCAAAACCGTCAAATGTTCTGCTTACAGCGTTATTTTCACAAAATAATCGCGCTTAAAGTCGATGATTTCGTAGTTCTCAAGCCCTGTATTTTTCATAATGCGTTTCACATCCTCTAAGGTGTAATAATAGAGTGGACAATTGCGCATTTTGTAGCGAAACTTGCGTTGCATGGCCATCAAGCCTGTATCATGCGGAAAACTCGCATAGATTTCTTTGCGGACATCTTTCTTCAACTTCTCGAAAACAGCTTCTGGCTTTTCAATGTAATCGAAAAAGCCGGTGAGACAAGCAGCATCGTATTGCTTATCTAATGTTGTTTCCAAATAATCGCCCGTAATTAATTTATATGAGCCAGTATGTTTGATTTTTTTGATCTCTTGTTCAGCAATATTCAACATCCCTTGCGCGAGATCAATCCCTAAAACTTCTTTGCCTTGCAACAAAAACTCCATAATGTATCGGCCTGGACCGCAACCTACATCAAGCACCGATTTGATTTCGTCGCGCTTTGTGTTTTTCAAGGTTTCTTGAAAACGCAAAAACATGGTTTGACGGAATTTTTTATCAACCCATTTTCCAAATGCCGAACGCTGTTCGTTGTGACCATAAATGGAATCGAAGCCACCTGCATAGCCGTGGAAAAAATCTTTTACTTGTGCTGTTTTTGTGTTCATAGTATTGCCTTTTTTAATAAAAACAAAGATACATGAGATTGGTTTACACCAAGACAAAAAAAATCTGCTTTCATAACGAAAGCAGATTTTCAAAAAAGCATTTTTCACAAAAAAAGGAGCACTTTACAATTTGATAAACTCAACCCTTCTGTTGTTGGCCTTGCCTGCGGGTGTTGTGTTGGCATCGGATGGCTCGCTCTCCCCTTTTCCATCAGTTTCAATGCGCGATTCATCAATTCCAAAATCGTTGATTAACGCATTCTTAACAGCAAGCGCACGTTTTTTTGATAATTCTAGATTCGTTTTATCATCGCCATCGCTGTCGGTATGCCCGATGATTTTAACTTTAACATCTGGATTTTCTTTGAGTACGTTGGCAATGTCTTTGATTGTTCCATACGATTCGGGACGAATCACATCGGAACCAGAAGCGAACAAAATACCACGCGTAACCAATTTGCCTTCGGTAATGAGTTTGTTGCGCGTATCGGGCGCACCCACAGCAAAACGCAGGTTGGAAAACAAATAATAATCTTCTGGAATGTGCATGCCACCAAGCCCAAAAACAATCGAATTGTATTTTACACCTTCTGTAAAAGCGCGGGGCAAATCCCAAATTTTTTCTTCGTTGATATAAACACGCAGCCGCGTTTTTTGTCGCCATACCGATACATGGACTTTATTGCGACCATTCTTTGTATTGAACTGCGCTACGCCAACCGAATTGTTAAGCATCTGCTCGTAATTTGCTCGTGAGTAAACCGTAGAATTGCCCGAACTATTTCCGGCATTGGTCGGATGCAAGCCAATTCGTACACCATCTTTCCCATTCGGAAAACGTCCCCAACCCGCAAACTCCTTCGCTGCATTGTCGGTATGCGCAAACGTCATAAAAAATTCCGTTGAATAATAGTTGAAATCGTCGCTGCAATACAAATCGTATTCAAACGTAAAATTCTCAGGCAAATCGGTAATGAATTCGGGGAGAAAACAGCCTTCTTTCTGAATTTTCAGCCAATGCCCCTGATCGCCGTCAACAGTAACAATTTCGCCACTGCTATTGGTGTTCCATTTGGCCGGAAAATCGCCCACCGCATCTTGCATGAAATCTTCTTGCGCAATAATTTTTGCCCCCGGAACAAAATCGTACTTACTGTACGAAGTCAAGGATCCCGACTTACCAGACCCTGATTTTCCGGCACCTGATTTGCCCGAACCCGATCCTTCCGAACTTTCCTCCGAACCGCCGTTTGAGCTACTGCCTGACGAAGAATTTCCAGAAGATTTTTTATCCTCTTTCTTTTTATTTTTTCCAGTTGCTGTGCTGTCGATTTTGTTCTCGACTTTATCCACGCCTTTGTTGACCGTTTTGTCAACCTTCTGCTCTACCCGATTTTCGAGTGTTTGCTGTGTACGGTCTTTGATGCGATCGCCAAGACCAGATTGTGCCTGTGCCGTTCCGATACCAAGTATCAAGACCGACGAAATGAGCGTAAGTGTTTTCATAGCTTTATTCTCTTGTCAAAAGTAGGCCAAAGTTTGATAGAATCAGCTATCAAAAAAAAAATCTGTCTGAGCAGAAAAAACTACAAATAGTTGATTATTAGCTATTTGTATTGTTTTTTGTGATAATTATTCCTAAACCTTCTTCCAACTGATTTAACATCCAACGTACCGGAAGTATTTCGAAGTGTGGTTGATGCTCTTGGTGATATTTTTGAATGTCTTTAGCCAACAAGAGTTTACTTCTACTTGAATTTTCGACTGTTTGCATATCTGCAAAACGTGAAAACAAACGCGCACAAGCACAAATCGACTCATAACGCACACCAATACTGCGCAAGCTTTGCTGCAAGTTCAACAATTCGCGGCTCACCATATCGTATTTTTTTTGCTGGTAAAAAATGATCGAAAGCGTTAGGCGCAAATACATGAGGGTATCTTCGCGTGCATCCACAATATGTTCCTGAATCAATAGTTTGGCCTCTTTTGTCTTATTGCCATAAATCAAACACATGGTTTGCACACAAACCACACGTTCGCGAATTTCTTTCAGGTTGTATAAAAGTTTATGGTGTTTTTGAATAAAGTTCAATACCTCGGCATACTTATGCAAACGCGTGAGATTAGAAATATAGTTGAGGTAAATGGTACACTGGTGATGTAATTCGACAATCACATCAATGCTACCGATTGCCTTTTCATACCATTTATCAGCCTCTTCGTAATCGTATTGCAAAAAGTTTTCGAGCGCAATTTGAGCATAAAGCATCGCTTGCGTATGCCTTATATTAGCCACACCAGGCTTACATTGCTCAATGTATTGACTGGATTTGAGCAAATACTGCAACGCATTTTTTCCGCGATTTTCGTGCGCCAAACGCATATTCTCGAGATAGCCCAAATAAGGATCTGTCTCATTCGTAATTTCAAATACGGGCAATGGAACTTCCGTCATCACCATAGTCGGATCGCGCTCAAAAACTTGTCGGTTGAGTTGTGTTTGATACAACCGCGCTTCTAAAATTCGATACTGATACAACCGCGTTGCATCGAGCTGTAATGCTGCAAGTGCTTGGCGAAAACCTTCGATGCCAGCACCCGTAAAATCTCTCCGTCGAATCCGAAATTCAACATCCAACTCACGTAAACGCAGTATAGAGCGCAAATTACCGTCTGCTTCGCACCGTCTAAATTCAGCGTCCCATTCTTTTTCATACAAACCCCAAGCTTCGCGATCAAGCAAACTCGTCATAAATAACCACGAAGCCTCTGCATCATAACGCCTATTCGCTTGGTCAAAGCGTTTGCTGGCCATAAACAATTCGAGTTGTCTATTCAGCAAACGCAATTCGTTACGCAACAAATAATCCTCTTTTTTAGTCCAGATCTTCCCAAACAATTTCTTGAACAACTTCTCTTGAATATCAATATCTGATTTTGACTTTTCAGCACTTAAAAAAGAAAACGCTTCGCCTAATTTTTTGTTTTTGGCAAGTTCAAGATGGTGAGCAAATTCTTTCCGTTCTCCAGCGGTTAGTAGTTGAATGAGTTGTAGGGTCTTCATGCTTCTACAAAGGTACATTCCTCTTTGGATTATTTCATTTTGTGATAATTTTTTTCGCTCAATTAATAATCGTACAGATTGGGCGTATTTTTGTATTTTGCAGCAGTATGAACTACTGGATTTCACTTATGCTGGCTTGTTTCATAACAAGTTTTTTGCAAGCGCAGGATACTACGCAAACCATCACGCGCTATAAACAAGGGCAAATCAATGAACAGTATTGGCGTTTACAATCGGGCGAAAAGCACGGTTCATATATCCGTTTTACACGTTACGGAAACACTTACCTGTCGGGTCGATACGATCATGGCAAACCAATTGGTATTTGGGAATTGTATCGCGCCGATTCATCCAAACAACTTGTGCAACGTTTGAATTTTGATACACATCAGGAACTTTTCTTAGACACGGCCAATTTCCCCACGCTCTTTTGCGGCCCACGTTTCTTTGGTGGAAACATGATCCAAAACGAATATGTTGCAAACGCCATTCAAACACAATTTACCGAAGCCGAACGACTTGCCTTGAAAGGGAAAAAAATACTTGTCGCTTTTTCCATCGATCAACAAACGTTAAAACCCATTCAGGTAAAAGTAGCCACAGCAGATATTGATGTAGCCACGCAAAAAAAACTCATTGCTATTGTTGAAGCGATGCCTGCTTGGCTTCCCGCACTCCCGCGCACAGGCGTATGTGTGTGGGAATTTTCGGTTCCGTTTCTTTTCTGATTTTTGTTTTCGTCCTTCATGTCTATTCATCAAATCCTTCAGCAGTATTGGGGTTACAGCACGTTTCGACCGTTGCAGGAATCCATTGTACAGGCTGTTCTCGATGGAAAAGACACGTTGGCCTTATTGCCAACGGGCGGCGGTAAATCAATCTGTTATCAAGTTCCGGCCATGGCGCAAGAAGGCATTTGCATTGTGGTATCGCCGCTCATTGCCTTAATGCACGATCAAGTTGAGAATTTGAAACGGCGTGGAATCCCAGCACTCGCCATCACTTCGGCCATGCACCGCCGCGAAATTGATATTGCTTTCGATAATGCTGTTTATGGCAAATTGAAATTTCTGTATGTATCGCCCGAACGTTTGCAAACCGAAATTGCCCGTGTGCGCATTGCGCGCATGAAGGTAAATTTGATTGCAGTGGACGAAGCGCATTGCATTTCGCAATGGGGACATGATTTTCGTCCGCCTTACCGCATGATTGCCGAAATCAGGGAATTGCATCCCAACATTCCCATCATGGCGCTGACCGCAACGGCCACGCCTGAAGTGGTTACAGACATTATGGAGCAGTTGGAATTTCGGAAACCGCATGTGATCCGCAGTAGTTTTGCGCGTGATAATCTCTTTTACATCATTCGCAAAGAGGCCGATAAGCAAGCGGCCATGCTCGACTTGATTCGCAAACGACAAGGTTCTGGAATTGTGTATGTGCGTAGTCGAAGACGAACCGTTGAAATTGCGAATATCTTGCAACGCTTTGGTATTTCGTCCACATTTTACCATGCGGGTTTGGCTCCGCGCGATCGGCAATTGCGTCAACAACAATGGCTCGACGGGCAGGTGCGCGTGATGGTTTCGACGAATGCATTTGGGATGGGAATTGATAAACCGGACGTGCGTTTTGTGGTTCATACCGATTTGCCGGATAGTCCAGAGGCTTATTTTCAGGAGGCTGGGCGCGGTGGGCGCGATGGCAAAGCGGCGGGCGCGGTTTTGTTTTGGAACGATGCGGATGCGGCGGATTTAAAAATGTACTTGGAGCAAAGTTTTCCAACATTAGATCAAATCAGAAGTGTTTACCAAGCGTTGACAAATATGTATGCCATTGCGCCGGGGGCGGGAGCCGGACAAACCTATGTTTTTGATATCGATCGTTTGGTGCGAACGTATAAATTGGATTCTACCTTGGTGTATAATAGTTTGCGTTTTTTAGAGCGCGAAGGCTATTTTGCATTGAGTGATGCGATTTTTCAACCTCCGCGTTTGCAGTTTACAACGACCAAAGAAAATTTATATCGCTTTGAAGTAGCAAATCCGAATTACGAGGCGTTTATTAAATTGTTGTTGCGTTCGTTTCCCGGAATTTTTGAACAGTATGTCAAATTCAATGAAGCGCAATTGGCCAAACGTGCCAATATGGATGTCAAAAAACTGGTCAAACAATTGCTCGAATTACAGCAGATGGATTTGTTGAGTTATCTGCCGCAAAACGAATTGCCTTTGATGACCTTCATCACGCCGCGCGTTGATGCCAAAACATTATACATCTCGCCAACGCATTTGGCCGAACGCAAAAAAGCTGCCGAAAAACGTGTGGAAGCCATGCTACAACTTGTAACAAGCGATACACATTGCCGCGAACAAACCTTGCTGCATTGGTTTGGCGAAACAGACGCAAAAGCTTGTGGACGTTGCGATATATGCAGAGCGGCAATATCCACAACGCCTACACACGATCAACTCGCAGAGAAAATAGTGCGTTTGATCGAACAACAACCTATTGATCCGGCAAACCTACACCGCGATCTCGAAATAGATAAAGAAGAACTTGTTCCGATTATCCGCTTACTCATCGAAGCGCAAAAAATAAAATACGATGAGGCCGGTTTTTTAATCCGTGCTTGATTGTTTATATCCATACTATGAATGCATCGCCGTTTCGTTATTTTATGCTGTACAAGCCCTTCGGCATGTTGTCGCAATTTACTTCTGAGGGCACGAAGTTGGGATTAGAAACATTAAACGCATTTCCGAAAAATGTGTATCCACTCGGGCGGTTGGATGCTGACAGCGAAGGGTTGTTGCTGCTCACAGACGATGGGAAATTGAATCATTTACTACTCAATCCGAAATATGCGCATGAGCGGACGTATTGTGCGCAGGTGGAAGGAATGGTGAGCGAAGATGCGCTGCGGCAATTGCGCGTGGGCGTATTGCTGAATTTTGACGGCAAACCGTATCAGACCAAACCTGCAAAAGCACATATCATGATACCCGAACCTGTTTTTCCAGAACGCAATCCGCCCATTCGATTTCGTGCCCATATTCCTACTTCGTGGATTGAGTTGCAATTGATTGAAGGAAAAAACAGGCAAGTACGCAAAATGACTGCTGCCGTCGGATTTCCAACATTGCGTTTAATACGAACAAGCATTAAAGGTTTGCATCTGGGCGATTTAAAACCAGGCGAAAGCATCGAACTCGAAAAGATTGTTTTCATGCGAAAAATAGGGTTATAGGTTTGCTTCGCGAAAGATTTGCTTAGTTTTGAAATACGAAGCATTTTAAACAATGGAAATACAACATACAGACGATTCAAAAAAAGGAATGTTCTTTGTCGAAGATGCCGGAAAAATAATTGCTCAAATGACTTATGTGTGGGCAGGTGATACAAAAATAATCATCGACCACACAGAAGTTGACGAACAATTGAAAGGTAAAAATATGGGTAAGCAACTGTTAGAAAAAGCAGTAGCATTTGCGCGCACTAAAAATTTAAAAATTATGCCGCTTTGCCCTTTTGCCAAAAGTGTCTTTGATAAAGTAACTGCATATCATGATGTCTTATTTTAAAACAAACAAACATGGACAAATCCAATATTGTTAAAGAATATACCAACGGCGAAATCACGGTTGTTTGGCAAGCTGGGAAATGCATCCATTCGGCCAATTGTGTGCGTCATTTGGCCAATGTCTTTCAACCCAAAACATCGCCTTGGATTAAAATGGAAAATGGAAGTTCGGCAGAAATTCGTGCAACCGTAGAAATGTGTCCTTCTGGAGCATTAACGCTAAAAAGTTAGACCAGAAGTTAAACGGTTACTTAGGTTCAACATTTTAATCGATAAGCATCAGAAGATTGTAAACGTATCAAAAATGCGCATGCTATTT
Source organism: Bacteroidota bacterium (assembly GCA_013298545.1). Lineage (GTDB taxonomy): Bacteria > Bacteroidota > Bacteroidia > Palsa-965 > Palsa-965. The sequence goes on from JAAFIA010000019.1 coordinate 8,022, forward strand.
TTGATAAATAGGCTTTTATCTTTTTGTTTTTCGTAAATTGCAGATCTATTCACGTAGTAATCAAAATATGATGTTTCCCCAAAACAACATAGTTGCCCGCTTGTTTTTTTGCGTTTTACTCCTAGCAAGTAAAATGCTTCAGGCACAAAATCCTGGATTTGAGAATAATTTAACTAGCTGGTCCAATAATGGTATTGGTACATTCACCAGTACTTCCACTGTTGGTAATTTCCGAAGCGGTGCAAAAGCAATTCAGCTCGCCACTTCTTCTACCTCAGACTCCAAAGCCTTTAATGCAAGCATGACTGTAACCGTTCCTGCTGCTGGTACTAATTACATTACGGTTATGGCATACATGAAAGGTGCAGCACCAGCAGAAGTTACCGTAGGAATGTATGACAATACGTTGAGCATAGAAACAAAATCGACAACACTTTATACACCGTCAGGAGCGTTTACACTCATTGAAAAAACGTTTCCGGCCACCAATGGTTCTGTTTATTATCCATACCTCTATGGTCGTTCTACAACAGGTGCTGCGGTAACCATGTTTTTCGACGATGTTATCATTTATACATCTACACAAAATACGACTGACGTTACTGCTCCTAATGCCCCATCAACATTTACAACTTCGGCAGCGGGTACTACCATTACGCTCAATTTCATACCAGGAACAGATGCCCAAAGTGGTATTGATGGTGTCTTAATTCTTCGTCGCGCATCGACACTTGTTGCAGCCAATCAAGCAGCAACTGCACAAACATGGTATGCTACCAATGCATTGATTGGCCCCACAGCAGCAGGCACACTTACTGTTGTGTATAATGGTGCCGCAATCAGTTCATATACTGACAATCCGGGTGCTACCGGATTCTATACTTACTTTGTTTACATGCGCGATAAGGCATACAATTATACGGCATCCCATGCACGTATTTTTGTGTTTAACGGTACTGGCCTTGCCGCATCAACAGCCAATAATTCGGCTATTGATGATTTGTATTTGCCAGCCACCAACACGTTTACCTTACAATCATCGAGTACCGTATCGACACGAGCAGGATGTTCGATAAAAGTTGATGGAACTGTTATCATGCAGGGCAACCTCAACAACAATCAAGGTGCTGCTGCACTGACATTTCGTAGCGGCAGTTTGTACCGCTACAACCGCAATGGTGGAGGTACATTCAATGTTACTACTGCAACTTGGGACAATGGTTCTGAATGTCGGATTGATGGTATTACAAATGCAGCGCCACCTGCGGGTTTGGCTCAAAGTTTTGCAAATTTTACATGGAATTCGCCTTCGCAGACAACAGTTGCCAATATCCCAAACAATTTTACTGCACGTCAAAATTGTTTGCTTGTGAGTACAGGTTCTGGATCGCTCGTTTTTAATGGGCTAAATACCATCGGCGAAAATTTTACGCAAACAGGTGGTACTGCTTCGTATGCGATTGGGAATACCATTTTCATGAATGGCTCTCTAGCGCAAACGATAGATGTTGTTGGCCCACTAGAAGGATTGACCATAAGCAACACGAGCACGGGTGTATCGCTTTTGCGCAGTTTACAATTTAACGATACGCTGAGTTTACTGGTGGGCAATTTCACATCAGGCGCATTTACACTCACGGCAGCCAATGCTGCTGCCATTTCGCGTACAAATGGAACTCTGGCAACTGCCCCCAATTTTATTGGAAATAATGATATTATTTATCGGGCGGCTGTAACTACAGGGGTAGAACTTCCTACGGCAACAACGATCATACGCAATCTTTCCTTGCTTTTATCATCTAGCGGCACAGTAATTCAAAATGCACCTGCACGTGTCAATGGAAACTTACTTCTTGGTTTAGGCTATTTGCAAACATCAACGACCAATATACTTGCCATTGCCGATAATGCGACTTCAAGCGGTGCATCCAATAGTAGTTTTGTAAGTGGGCCAATGCGAAAAATAGGCAATGATGCCTTTATTTTTCCAGTTGGAAAAAACACCTATTACGCTGCTATTGCAATTTCAGCACCAGCAAACAACACCAGTCAATTTACAGCCGAATATTTTTTTACCGATCCTGATCCATTTTATAACGTTGCCTCCCACGATCCTACCCTCGTCGGAATTAGCCGTTGTGAATATTGGATATTGGATCGTACAGCAGGTGCCGATGCGGTTTCGGTAACGTTGAGTTGGGACACAACCGAGTGCGGATCGAATTACATTACGGTACCAGCTGACTTACGCGTTGCGCGTTGGGATGCGGGCGCTTCTATATGGCGCGATGAGGGAAATGGGGGTATTACAGGTGGCTTACCCACTGGAACAATTATTTCGGGTGCTGCGGTTGTAAACTTTAGTCCATTTACTCTTGCAACAGTAAACCCCATAAATCCACTTCCTGTTGAATTACTTTATTTCGATGCGTATGCCGTAGATCAGCATGTCGCACTTCGATGGGAAACAGCAACAGAACAGCACTCCGATTATTTTACCATTCAACGTTCACACGATGGTCTGACGTTTGAAGATGTTTTGCAAACAGATGCTGCGGGGTTTAGTACGCAGCGTATTCTTTATACCGAAAAAGATTTGCATCCATATAACGGAACGTCGTATTACCGAATTATTCAGACCGATTTTAATGGGTTTACACATACTTACGCACCTGTATCTGTTCATTTTGACAACAATACGCCTCGACTTACAACCCAATACACAATAGACGGAGTTCTGGTTTCGGTAAATGGATTTGATGACGAAGCGCTTATTGAAGTAACACTTTACGACGCAACTGGACGCGTCTATTGGCAACAAGGCATGCGCAATGCACAGTTCATACAATTGCCGAATACCCTCGCAACAGGTATTTATTTTCTTCGCGTAAATTCAAACGATCTTATTTTGAACAAAACCGTTTTTGTAAAGTAAACACCAAAAGAAAAACGATTTCAATGTTACACCTCAACAAAAAAAGACTGCATTCGCAGTCTTTTTTTGTTGAGCCTCCCATCGGATTTGAACCGACGACCTGCTATTTACGAAACAGCCGCTCTAACCAACTGAGCTAAGGAGGCAATTGTTACCGCTCTAACCTCCCGGATACCTATCGGGAGAGCTAAGGAGGCAATTGTTACCGCTCTAACCTCCCGATACCTATCGGGAGAGCTAAGGAGGCAATTGATTTGCGGGGCAAAAATACATTTTCTGAAAATAATTCAAAAAGTTTTTACGGCATTGGCGTAAAAAAAGCGGCATGTTTTGCTACATGCCGCTTAATTCATGCTCTTATGCTATCGTGTTACTGTTGCAGGAAACATTTCGCGCAATTTTGAAACCGTGTAGTCGATTTCTTCTTTTGTATTGTATTTGCTAAATGAAAAACGCACCGACGGGCGATTCATATCTGTTCCAATAGCGCGCAACACATGCGATCCCACATTGCTACCCGAAGAGCACGCACTACCCGCAGAAGCCGCAATACCGTTGATATCCAAATTGAAAACAAGCATTTCTGCGTTTTCGGTTGGCGGCAAGCAGACATTTAAAACCGTGTAAAGCGAATTTCCTTTGGCATCGCCATTGAAACTGACACCGGGCAAATGTTTTTCGAGTTGTGCAATCATGTATGTTTTCAATTCTTGCACATATTTCTTATGTTCGTCAAGATCGCGATAAGCAATTTCTAGCGCTTTAGCCAAACCAACAATTCCATAAACATTTTCTGTTCCGCCGCGCATGTTGCGCTCCTGCGCACCACCAAAAATCAATGGCGCAATTTGAATATCGCTGCTGACATAAATAAATCCAACGCCTTTGGGGCCGTGAAATTTATGAGCGCCACAATTGACAAAATGTATCGGAACATCTTTCAAATCGATTGCGTAATGACCAACTGTCTGAACGGTATCGGAATGAAAAACAGCATTGTGTTTGCGGCAGATTTCAGCCACTTTTTTCAACGGTAGCAAATTTCCAATTTCGTTGTTGGCATGCATCAGCGATACAAACGAGCGTTCGTTGTGTTTGAGCAAGTCTTCGAGATGTGCCACATCAACATGTCCGTCTTTCGTCAGATTGACCAAACTCAACTTAATGATTCCACGTTCTGCCATGGCTTCGAGCGTATGCAAAACAGCATGATGCTCGATGGGTGAAGTAATGGCATGTTTCAATCCCATCCCTTCAATCGAACAACGGATAGCCATGTTATCGGCCTCCGTTCCTCCCGAAGTAAAAAAGATTTCTGATGGCGAACAATTCATCAGACGCGCTACCGTCTTACGCGCTTGTTCGAGTGCCGCACGGGTCTGACGACCCCAGGCATGAATTGACGATGGATTTCCGAAATGCTCTTGCATCACGGGCAACATCGCATCAATAACTTCTTTGTCTAAAGGAGTTGTTGCAGCATTGTCGAGGTAAACTTTCATGGTTGACGTATGTTTGGTTGTTGAGCACGTTTGTTTTCGTCAGTCCTTAGCGTTGCTGGAGTTTGATCAGTTCGCGAATATCGAGCATGATCTTTTTGGCTAGATTATCAGCAGTTGTGGCCGACTCACTTTCTGAATAAATACGAATAATGGGTTCGGTATTGGAACGGCGTAAGTGTACCCATTCTTTATCAAACTCAATTTTCACACCATCAACAGTGTTGATCGGTTGTTTTTTGTATTTCTTCTGAATGCCTTCTAAAATCGCATCCACATTAATTTCGTTTGTGAGTTCGATTTTATTTTTTGAAATGTGGTAATCTGGATACGACGAACGCAGCATGGAACATGTTTTTCCAAATTTAGCCAAATGCGACAGAAAAAGCGCAATGCCCGCTAACGCATCGCGTCCGTAATGCAATTCGGGATAAATCACACCACCATTGCCTTCGCCACCAATGATTGCATCGTTAGCTTTCATCATTTCCACCACATTCACTTCGCCCACTGCAGATTGAAAATACTTCCCTCCCGCTTTCTCCGTTACATCGCGCAACGCACGTGTCGAAGAAAGATTGGATACGGTGTTTCCTTTTTTATTTTTCAACACATAATCGGCAACCGCAACAAGCGTATATTCTTCGCCAAACATTTCGCCATCTTCACAAACAATTGCCAAACGATCTACATCGGGATCGACCACAAGGCCCAAGTTGGCATTATTCTTCTTCACTACTTTGGCGATTTCGCGTAGGTTTTCGGGAAGTGGTTCTGGATTGTGTTGGAAATCGCCGGTAGGTTCGCAATACAATTCTGTTATTTGTTCTACGCCCAAAGCGCGCAACAGCATAGGCACAGCAATGCCGCCGCTTGAGTTAACCGCATCAACAACAATTTTAAAATTCTTTTCACGAATCGCTTTTACATCGACAAGCGGTAAGGCTAGTATTTTTTCGATATGCGCTTCCAATGTTCCTTCGCGCGTTTCGTGTTTGCCTAGGTGATTGACTTCCACAAACGCAAAATTTTCACGTGCTGCAATATCGAGCAATGTTTCTCCGTCTTTGGCCGAAATAAATTCGCCTTTTTCGTTGAGGAGTTTCAACGCATTCCATTGTTTGGGATTGTGGCTAGCCGTCAGAATAATACCGCCTTGCGCCTGCTCTGCCGGAACAGCCATTTCTACCGTTGGTGTCGTCGATAGACCAACGTCAATCACATCGATTCCCATGCCCATAAGTGTAGCGCAAACCAATTGCGAAACCATTGGACCAGAAATGCGAGCATCGCGCCCAACCACAACTTTCAGTCGTTGATCGGGAAAACGATTATGTAACCACGCGCCGTAAGAAGCGGTGAATTTTACTACATCTAAAGGACTTAATCCTTCGCCAGGTTTACCACCAATGGTTCCCCGTATGCCAGAAATTGATTTAATCAGTGCCACGTTTTCGCTTCAAATAATCAGGACGGCAAAGATAAGCGTTCGGAAACAGCATTGCCAAACACAAAAATTGAACATACTAACAACCAAAACAAGCGTATTGGTGATAACTTTGTACCTGAATTTGATCCAGAATTGGTTTTTCTGTACCTTTAGATAAAGCTTGTTAAGGATATTTTTATGAGCAAAAAGCAAGAACTCCAGGAATTGATTGAACGGTTCGAAGCGATGGTTAAAAATCAGACTATCAGCTTCTTAAGTGAAGAATCGTTTGAAGATATCATTGATCATTACATCCGCAACCGCAAATTTCGCAAAGCCCTTGATGTAGTCGAATTGGCTCGGACCCAACATCCTTACCACGTCATTTTTCTAGTGTTGAAAGCGCAGATTCATACCCAATTGGGCGAAAATCAAATTGCGCTGGATGTGTTGGAACAAGCAGTTGTCATGGATCCCATGGATGGCGATATTTCGATGACACGGGGCAGTATTTACAGCCAAATGGGATTGACGGATAAAGCGATTGAAAACTTTCAACAGGCTGCTCAACTCGGCATTCCTGAAGAAGAAGTAAATACGAGCATTGCCGCCGAATACATCAATCAAGGAAATTACGAAGAGGCTGTGCCACTATTGCGCAGTGCCGTTGAAGCAAATCCTGATTTTGTGTATGCGCTCCACGAATTGGCCTATTGCTTTGAGTTGCTTGACGATAAAGACGAGAGTATTGAAGTATTTACGCTGCTGACCGATTTGCGTCCTTATAATGCGATGGTTTGGTTCAATCTCGGCGTTTCATACAGCCGCGCACTTATGTACGAGAAAGCCATCGAAGCGTATGATTATACCTTGGTTATTGATGAGAAATTTCCAATGGCCTATTACAACAAAGCCAATTCGTTGGCCGGATTGGAAAAATACACTGAGGCAATTGCCTGCTACCGCGAAACGTTTAAATACGAAGAGCCTCGTGCCGATACCTATTACTTCATTGGCGAATGTTTTGAGCATTTGAAACAATGGGATCAAGCCATGATCAATTACCACAAAGCAGCTCGACTCGATCCAACAATTGCCGATGCCTGGCTTGGAATTGGCATTGTATTGGATCAGGAAGGACGCACACAAGAAAGTGTGCATTACATCAAAAAAGCACTTGATCTGGAAGCCAACAATGCAGAATACTGGTACATCTATGGCGATTTGCAACTCAAACTCGGTTTTTTTGAAGAGTGTGAGATGGCCTATCAACGGGTTACCGAACTCGCGCCCGAAAATCCGAATATCTGGCTCGATTATTCCCGCACATTTTACGAACAGCGACGTTTTGAATCGGCACTCGAAGCTTTGACCGAGGGCATTAAATACCATCCAACAGATGCCGAATTGTATTACCGCATGTCGGGCTATTTATTGAGCGAAGGCCGCGAAAAAGAAGCCTTGGCATACTTGCACGAGGCCTTGAAGTTGGATTATACCAAACACAATGTCCTCTTCGAGTTTCTCCCACAATTGCGCGATCAGCACTTGATTGTGGAAGTAATCGAATCATACAAAAAATAAGTATTGCCCGATCTTGATGAATCACCGATCTATTCCGATTAGCAACACACGTCTTTACCGATAAAAACCGTATTTGTCCGAGTAAATTAATAGCTTTGTCCTGCTTTTCAGCAAATTTTAACTTATGAATTTTAAACTACCACATATTCCCGAACGTACCGTTAGTCCGCGCCAAAGCGGTGTAACCATGGTGATGGACAAAGGCATTCCGTTGCAACATGCCGAAGCATTTATCGATAATTGCAGCGATTTTGTTGACATTGTTAAGCTCGGTTTTGGCACTTCGATGATTTCTAAAAACCTAGATGCAAAAATTGCCTTGTACAAAAAAGCGGGCATGCGCGTTTATGTTGGCGGCACGTTATTTGAAGCCTTTATCATCCGCAATAAATTTGATGATTACTGCAAATACGTTGATAAGTTAAAACTCGATCATGTCGAAGTTTCTGACGGATCAATCAGCATGGATCACAACGAAAAATGTGAATACATCAATAAATTATCCAAACGTTTCACGGTACTTTCTGAAGTTGGTTCAAAAGAAGAAGGCATCATCATTCATCCCAACAAATGGACATCGATGATGCGCAAAGAACTGGAAGCGGGTTCGTGGAAAGTAATTGCCGAAGCGCGCGAAAGCGGAAACGTTGGCATTTATCACCGCAACGGATCTGCACATACCATGCTGGTCAATAAAATCATTGCAAAAGTAAAACCCGAAGACATTCTTTGGGAAGCGCCACAGAAATCGCAGCAAGTATGGTTTATCAAACAATTCGGACATAATGTAAATCTGGGCAATATCTCTTTCGATGAGGTTATTCCGCTCGAAACGTTGCGCTTGGGCTTGCGCGGCGATACGTTCTTTTCATTTTTGCCCAAAGAATTACAGCAAACCAACGCTTAAAATAGTTACACACTTATGAAAGAAATTTCCGTTCAAGATCTCAACCGTATGCGCGAGAAAGGTGAAAATTTTCAACTCATCGACGTTCGCGAACCACATGAAGCCGAAATTGCCGAAATTGGTGGCGAACTGATTCCGATGGGCAACATTTTGCTAAACATTGATCGTATTGCTAAAGACAAAATGGTGATTATTCATTGTCGCAGTGGTGCACGTTCAGCGTCTGTTATCCTTGCGCTTGAAAAACAACATGGCTTTACCAATTTGTACAACCTCAAAGGTGGCATCCTCGCTTGGGCTCGCGAAATCGATAGCAGCATTGCTACCTATTAAAATTGATACGTTCTAGCTATTCAAACATGCACCGGTTTTCCCGGTGCATGTCGTTTCATTCAACTAAGCATGGAAACAATTAAAGAATTTTTTCACTTTCTCTTTCATCTCAACGACGAACTTGGTCCGTTTATTCAAGAACATGGAAGCATGATTTATCTTGTTTTCTTCCTCGTTATTTTTGTTGAAACAGGTTTAGTCATTATGCCTTTTCTCCCCGGCGATTCCCTACTTTTTGTGGCCGGAACGTTTGCCGCGCGTGGCGATGGTGGATTGAATATCTATTACTTAATTGGCTTGCTTTTCATCGCAGCCATCCTCGGCGATAACCTGAATTATTTTGTGGGTCGTTTCTTTGGACAACGGGTTACGAAATGGAAACTTTTCGGACGCATTTTGGTAAAGCCCGAATGGATCGAAAAAACGAAAGGGTATTTTGATAAATACGGTGTACGCACCATCATCATTGCGCGCTTCATTCCCATTGTGCGTACCATCACGCCTTTTGTGGCGGGTGTTGGCGAAATGCGTTACCGCACGTTTTTACCATACGATATTCTCGGTGGTTTTCTCTGGATTTCGCTTTTGTCGTTGGCCGGATATTTCTTTGGCCAAACCGAATTTGTGCAGAAACATTACGAAGCTGTTATTCTCGGAATCATCTTCATTTCGGTATTGCCGATGGCGATCGAAGTAGCGCGCAATTTCTTTGGAAAGAAAAAAGCCTAATCTGTGAAACGCTTCGGTCTGATCGGATTTCCGCTTTCGCATTCATTTTCGCAAGCTTATTTTACAGAAAAATTTGCAGCCATGCAATTGGTGAATCATGTCTATGATGTGTTTCCACTTGCTAGCCTTGATGCATTTCCTGATTTGCTCAAACAACATGCTGATTTGGCGGGCCTGAATGTTACGATTCCCTACAAGCAAAGTATTCTTCCGTACCTCGATGAAATTGACGCGTTGGCTGCAAACGTTGGCGCAGTAAACACCATAAAAATGCTAGAGCGCAACGGGAAGCGTTTGCTCAAAGGGTTCAATACCGATGTATATGGTTTCCGGCAATCGATCAAACCGTTTCTGACTTCGGCGCATGAGCGTGCGTTGATTTTAGGGTCGGGCGGTGCGGCGGCGGCCATCCGCTATGCATTGACCGATTTAGGAATTGACTGCATCACCATTTCGCGGCAACCGCAAGGCGAAAAATCGTTTGCTTACGAAGCCGTAAACGCATATATGTTGCAAGCCTGCAAATTGATTGTGAATTGTACACCCGTTGGCATGTCGCCACACACACATGCCTCCCCGCCGATTCCCTACGCACACCTCACGCACGAACATTTTCTGATCGACCTCATCTACAATCCTTCCGAAACCGAATTTCTGCGCCAAGGAAAACAACACGGCGCCACCATCCTCAATGGTCTGGATATGCTCAAATTTCAAGCAGAAAAAGCGTGGGAAATTTGGACAAATGACGAATCGCCTGTTTAAATAATTTCAACTTCTGTTGCTCCAAATCCGTACCGTTGGTACGATCCATCGTGTACGCGTATGCCCTTGTACGTTGCTAAAATACGTCGTACTTCGCTTTTCAAACGACCATTCCCAACACCATGAATAAAAATAATACGCTGCAAATGCGCGCCAATCGCCGCATCTAGCTCGCGCTGCATGTGATGCAACTGCACATCGAGCAATTGTGCATTCGTCATGCCCTGCCAATTGTTCATCAATTCTTCGATGTGCAAATCAACTTCTTTTTCAAGTTTTTGATTTTTCAAATGCGGAACTGATGATCTACTCGAAGATGTTTTAGCGTTTTTCTCCTGCATCATGCGCTTCAAATCATCGTTTGTCAAGATGTGCGAAGGCGTTTGTTGCTCTTCCAATTCCAACGCAACTACTTCGGCTACCCAAGCTTTTTTGCCAATGAGTAAGTGATCTGTAAAGGTTGAATCTTTAAAAAATTTCACGCCTTTAAAACGCAGAACGTCTGATGCTGGTGAACGATGCTCGTAATGCTCATCGCTAAAAAATAAAACGTCTGTTTTTATTTGTCCCCAGTTGTCTAAATCTTGCGGCGTTAAAACATCTACTTCGGCGCGGCGGCGCGGGCCAATTGTTCCCGACTGAATGCACGACCAAAGCGAGCCATCTTTCAGCGATAAGGAATAATAAATATCGTAATCGCTGTGATTGTATAATTCAAAAGCGATTTTTCCTGCTGCCGGAAAGGTTTGATTTTGTGGAATAAAAGCCAAATAAATACCATCTGGAAAACGCGTATTCACAACCGTTGCCGAGGTTGCCGAAATGCGCTCCGAAGATTGTTCCTGCTGCGAAACGGGCTTTTTGACTGGACCCGTAATGGGTTCAACCGGTACAAGTTGATTGGCGGGATACGGATATTCAAATCCATCTTCCACCTCAATCAAAACCATGCCATTGCCCAATTGGCGAACAACCTTTCCTCCACCCTGTTCATTCAAAAAACGAACAAGATCATCTTTCCTAAATTGCATGATTGATCAACTATATTTATAACTAAAACTTATTTGTTTTTGAGTTTCTCGGGAACATCAATTGGTTGTACAATATCTGCGAATTTACCGTCGATACTCAAAATGGTAAATTCAAAACGACGGTTGAGCGCCATGCCTTGTTTGTTTGGCGTTCCGTTTGGATTGTTGTTGATGGCAATTGGTTTTTTCTCACCAAAGCCAATCGTTTTCAAACGCTCTTTTTCGATGCCGTTTTCAATCAAATAATTCGCAACAGAAATTGCACGTTGTTCGGAAAGACGTTGATTGAGTTCATCACTTCCCGAAGCGTCGGTATGTCCTGCAATCTCAATCACAAGCTTTGGATATTTTTTCATCAACGTAACCAATTTATCCAATTCGGCTTTTGATTCTGGTTTCAACACTGACTTGCCGCTATCGAAGAAAATATTGCGCACAACGATTTTCTGACCAACTTTCAACGGTTCAAGTTCTACCGGACGATTAATCATTTGATAGTCGGTGCTGTCGGTAATGTTGATGTTATCGGATTGATACAAAAAGTCTTCAGCTTCGTACGAGATGCTGTAATTTTTGCCTGGCGGAAGAATGATGACGTAACGTCCGGTAGCCGAGTTTGGTTGATAAGTTCCTACCAATTCACCTGTTTCAACATCCGTAACAGTAATCGATGTGCCTTGCGGAACACCACCAAAAATACTCGTGATTTCACCAGAAAGTACGGTCAACGTTTTTTGCTGACGATCAGGGAAGGTCAAGAAACAAATGTCTTTTTCACCAACGCCGTTTGGACTTTCAGCAGATGAATAATACGCATGTGCGTTATCTGCCGTTGGGATGTAGTACAAATCATCATCGGTGGTGTTCACCGGATAACCGATATTCATAGGATCGAGCCAAGTTGCCGTTTCTTCAGAAAATGAGCTAACAAGAATATCGAAACCGCCCATGGATTTGGCTCCATTTGACGCGTAATACAACGTTACTCCGTCAGCTTGAATAGAAGGCGCATCTTCATCGTATGGCGTATTGATTGGTGCACCAACATTCAGCGGTTTAGACCATTGTCCATTCGGCAATTTCACAGCCTTCCAAATATCGCGGCCACCCAATCCGCCTTCGCGCGTACTCGTGAAATAAAGCGTATTGCCATCAGGCGATACACATGCGCTTGGTTCCCAACCTTTGCTATTGATACTTTCTGTCATCTTCATGGGTGCAGCCCAATTGCTCCCCATTTGATTGCTCGAATAAACATTGCCGTCGCCTTGATCGTCTTTGTAAATAAACAACTGCTGTCCATCAACACTCAGGCCAATCGTAGCTTCGTGTCCGGCCGTATTGATGTTGTTCCCGATTGGCGTTGCCGCCGACCATTTGCCTTCCTCATCGCGTGTTGACTGGTAAATATCTTCAAAGTACATACCATCGCGTGGATCAACTTGCCCGCCAGTATTTGTTGGACGTCGTGTGGTAAAAATCAAGGTACGTTCATCGGCAGAGAGTACAGGAGCATATTCAGGAAATTCCGAATTGATACCTTTTCCAATATTTTCGATCACAACATTCACCGGACTTGCCGTCAATATTTTCCCATTGTTGCATTGGGTGATGCGCAAATCAACATCAGCTTTAAGTCGCGTATCCGCTTCAGGAACGAATGCCTTGTATGCCTCAAAAGCTTGAATCGCCAAATCGAAATGCATGTTGAGGTGTGCTGCTTGTCCATAGTAATAATAAGCAATTGGAGGCGCATTACGTTCTTTCAAACTAGCTTCGCGGTAATTGTTATTGACGCGACCTGATGCTTTCAACAAATACGCTTCCGCATCATGCTTGCGGTTTTGAATATTCAGCATACTCAAACCAATTTTATAGGCCAAATTCGCATTGCTGCTATCGCGTTGGTAAAGTTCTAAATACAAAGGAAGAGCTGCCCCATAATTTTCCTCGCCGAAATGCAAATCGGCCTCCATGTATTTCTGCTTATCGGCATTGCGTTTCCACGGAAATTTAATGGCACTGGCTTCGTGCAAGGTCGCGAAGAGAGCAAATCCAGCGACAAAAAGTACAATAACTATTTTTTGAATCTTTTGCATGATGGACAAATATAACAAACCCGTCGCAATGAATACTACGACGGGTTTAGAGAATTATGTATGATTTTGATCAGATTTCACGTGTGGCATCAAATTGTTCCAGATAATCTGCGATACGACGCAAGAACGAACCGCCCAACATACCATCCACAACACGGTGATCGTAAGAAAGCGAAAGGAACATCATCTGGCGAATCGCAATAACATCGCCCTGTGGCGTTTCTAAAACGGCTGGGCGTTTACGAATCGCACCAACAGCAAGAATCGCAACTTGTGGTTGATTGATGATTGGCGTTCCCATCACATTACCAAATGAACCAACATTGGTCAATGTAAATGTGCCGCCCTGAATTTCGTCTGGTTGCAATTTGTTTGCACGCGCACGTTTGGCCAAATCGTTGACATTCTTGGTCAATCCGATCAAGTTCATGCGGTCTGCATTTTTAATTACCGGAACAATCAAATTGCCACTTGGCAAAGCTGCCGCCATACCGATGTTGATATTTTTACGCACAATGATTTTCTGACCATCAACCGAAACGTTGACCATTGGAAAATCTTTGATGGCACGCACAACCGCTTCAATAAATACGGGCGTAAACGTAATTTTTTCGCCTTCGCGTTTTTCAAAACTGTTCTTCACCCGATCGCGCCATTGAACCAAATTGGTTACGTCAGCTTCTACATACGAAGTAACGTGCGGCGACACTTGCTTACTCATCACCATGTGATCGGCAATGAGTTTACGCATCCGATCCATTTCAATAATCTCATCGCCAGCCATCAACGATACAGCTGGTTTTGTAACCTGAACGGTTTGCGGTGTTGCTTCCACTTTTGCAGCAACTGCTGTTCCATTTGAACTAACGGGTGCAACGGTTGTTTCAACTGTTGTTTCAGCAACCTGTTGTTTACCTTTATTAGGGAGGTAAGCAAGAATATCGTTTTTGGTAACGCGGCCTTGCGCACCTGAACCCTGAATGGTTTCAAGTTCAGCAATCGTTACCCCTTCTTCTTTGGCAATGCTGCGAACGAGTGGCGAATAAAAACGTCCACTTTCGCCTGTTTTGCTTGTTTCTGTACTTTGAACCGGTTGCGATATTGCAGCAGCTACGGCTTCCACTTTTTTCTCAGCAGGCGGCGCAGTTACCGGAGCATTGCTTGTTGCAGCAGGCGCTTCGGTTGAAATCAATGCTACGGCTTTGCCAACTTGAACAACATCTCCTTCAGCAAAAAGTTTTTTCGATAAAAAACCTTCAAATGGAGAAGGAATTTCAGAATCCACTTTATCGGTAGCAATTTCCAAAACGGGTTCATCGAGTGCGATTTTATCACCTTCGTTTTTAAGCCATTTGATAATGGTAGCTTCGGCGACGCTTTCGCCCATTTTCGGCATAATCAGCTCTACTTGTGCCATTCAGACTAGATTGTAAAAGATTGAATTCCCGTGAATTTTGTGTGCAAAAATAGGCATTTCATCCGATTTTTGACCGATGTTCTTCCTTTTATCCAAGCAACGCGAAACTAAGTACTTGGCTCATTGATTTTGAGCCATTTCCAACAAAGCCAAGACCGTTTTCCAATTGCGGGTCGTGGCGGCTTGCTTGAGCTTCTTTTCAAAAAACGTGTTCGATAGTTTGGTTTCGCCATACGATTCTGGGCAATGGACATAAACATCTTTACCAACAACGTCAAATGCGTCTGGTAGAAAACTACTCGCATCTATTTTTTTTAGTAATTCCGATTCGGGCGTTCCTCCTAAAAACGTTACATGCAATTTTTCTGGGTTGATGCCTTTCTTTTTCAAGAATGGATTTTTACTTGCCGTTTGCACCCATTCCTGTATAGAACGCACCAACACTGGAACATCAAAGCCGTATTGCTTGTGAATTTGTTTTTTTATTTGCTGCTCAAGTTCAATTGGCTCAACCGCTTTATCACGTTGAAAAACAACATTACCGCTTTGAATGTACGTCTTCACATTTTTCATACGCAATAACTCGAACAATGCTTTCAAGTCTGCCATCAGAATTTTGTTTTTGCCACTCACATTGATGCCGCGCAGCAAACAGATATAGGTATTCATCCGATTTATTTTAGGCGAAGCTACAAAATTGCTGCATCAGAAATATGCATCAAACACGTTTTACATTTTTTACATTTGATGCCAAGCATGATGTGGAAAGCTGACATAAATGGATTTCGCAATTTTCTCCGTTTGGAGAAATCGCTTGCGGCCAATTCGATTGAGGCGTATTTGCACGACATTCAATTATTGACGCAAT
Source organism: Bacteroidota bacterium (assembly GCA_013298545.1). GTDB lineage: Bacteria > Bacteroidota > Bacteroidia > Palsa-965 > Palsa-965. The sequence continues at coordinate 23,618 of JAAFIA010000019.1, forward strand.
ACCTTGAATTGCATCAACTCATTTTATCGGCAACCGAAATAAAAACGCAACACCTGCGCGATTTCCTGAAATGGTTGACCGAATTGGGCATGGGTGCAAGTTCACAAGCACGCATTTTATCAGGCATCAAATCGTTTTACAATTATTTATTGCTCGAAAACATCATCTCGATTGATCCGACGGAGTTAATTGAAGCACCTCGTATTGGACGCAAATTGCCTGACACATTAAGTCAAGAAGAAATTTCGCGTTTACTGGATCAAGTTGACCGCAGCACGGCAGAAGGCGAACGCAATCGCGCGATGTTGGAAACACTCTACAGTTGCGGGCTGCGTGTGTCGGAACTGGTCAATTTAAAATTATCGCAATTGTTTTTAGACGATGGTTTTGTGCGTGTGATTGGTAAAGGCGATAAAGAACGCCTTGTTCCGATTGGTGGTATCGCAAGTAAACACATTCAACTTTATGTGCGCGATGTGCGTGTACACATTCCAATACAGAAAGGTGAAGAAGACATTGTTTTCTTAAACCGTCGTGGGCGCAGGCTCACACGCGTGATGGTATTTTTGGTCATCAAACAATTAGCTGCTTTTGCGGGAATAAAAAAAACGATTAGTCCACATACATTCCGGCATTCTTTTGCAACGCATTTGATCGAAGGTGGTGCCGATTTGCGGGCCGTGCAGGAGATGCTTGGGCATGCCTCAATTACAACAACCGAAATTTATACACACATTGACCGTTCCTATTTGCAGGCGCAAGTGCTGAAATTTCATCCCAGAAAATAAGACGCTTTATCCGGCAGAAGGATCAATGTATTTCGGAATTTTCTGAATGTATTTGGAATGAATGACGTGTGCAAAAAACCAATCGTGGAAAATGACCATTTCGGGTGATTTCACGCGCCAGCGGCATTCGGGATCATTGGATCGGAGGAGATCGAAATGCGAGGTCATGTTTTGATAGACTGTTCGAAAATCGAAGCTTGCATGTTCGAGTGCGCGAAGAATTTCGTAGATGAGTGTATCGCGGCGGCGCAACAAATGTACTTGATCGAGGCGTTTCAGGTGTTTGCGTACATTCTCAATGCGTTTTCCGGCTTGGTCATGTAAGGTTCGTTCGATATCGGCCATGATGGTGAGCAGACGAATGCCCATGTTCCAACCATCGCGGTCAGATTCTACGGTATTGAGTTCGAGCAATAATTCTTGCGATTCGCGGTAAAGACCTTGCATAAACAAAATACAGGCCAGTAAAAATTGTCTTTTACCTTCACGAAAGGCTGCCGATTTTCCGGTGTCTCGTTCGAGTAAATCGCGAAGAATTTCTCTGGCCGCGCTATACCGCGAAGCATAAAAATGGCCGTAAAACTCCGTTTCCAAACATTGGTATTCGTTGATGCTTCCACGTTTGAGCATGGGGTGTGCGCGTTGGCAAAAATCGACACACCGTTCAAACTGGTGCATAAATAATTCGTTTTCGCCTTGATTGAATAAAGCGATTCCAAGCCAATATGGAACATGCAAGGCGGGCGTTTTTTCAATCAATGTGGCTTGTCGTTGCAACAATTTTCGAGCCTCTCTGAATCGGCCATTCAGTTGCAAATACTCAGCTTCAATATAATACCAATAATGCGCCACTGTTGCCGATCCGGTTTCTTCGTAGTCTGTTCTTAGGCGCTTGAGCGTTTGTTGAATCTGTTCCTCCGATATTTTTCCTTGGGCATGCAAAGCCTTTGTATTGATGAGGCGGAAATAATCCATTTGTGCCATAAAAACGGCTTGCCGACAACGTTCATGAACAAGGTAGCTGTTGTATAATTTTTCAAGCTCTGCGGACGAACCGGAGAGTGATATGGCTTGCATTTTAAGGCGATATAGAATGAGTATCTCGTCGTAGTATTCGTATTTCTCACAATGTTCAATGCAGGTATCGTATAAGAAAAAAGCGAGTTCTTGTTGCCCTCGACCAATGAGTACTTGCGCATAACTTGTTCGTTTCCGAACATCAAACAAATAACGAAACTGAGGGCTGTACGACGATTCACGATGAATATTGACATCGAGAAACAGCGACTCTAATAATTTATCGCGAAAGCGAATAAGCAACCGACTATACGCTGCCGTTGAACGTTTGCCGTAGATGAAAAATTCGACTTCGCGCTCGCTCATGCCATCCGGCGATTCGCTGAGTAAGTCAAATAGCTTAACACTTTTGCTGTTGAAGCGTTCGCCACGGCTATCGAAGGAAGTGAGAAAATTGCGCATGGTAGCCTGTTCTTCGGAAGACATGACGTTGATTAATGCGCGCAGGCTTTGTAATCCGCTCATAGGATGGAATGGTTTTGAGGATGATACATGTGCTGTATATGTTCATCCGGAGCGCATTCCGGAACTTCCTGCCCGATCAAAGCGGACCCCCCAAATCTAATTAAGCTGCAATGGAATAAATCAAGCAGTAATTTACAATTTAGGTTGTATATAAATAGAAGAAACAAACGCAAATAGATATAATTTTCGCTTATTTCTTTACAGCAAAACTTTAACACAAAGTTAAAGCAATAATTTGAAAAACAAATTAAATTCATAAATAGTTATCACTTTTTAATTTTTAAATTAATTTAATATACACGGATGATTGACAACGCTTTGTTTTTTCATGGCGTAAAAGTATTTTAATCCAAAGAATCCCAATGGAAATCGAATGGCCAGTATCTACATTCGCTTCATGCAGATGTCATTCAAAGGAATTAAAGTTGTAGGTATTATTTAATTTTCGGAGGCGAAGATCTTTAAACCAAAAATGAAATCCAATTCATTTATTTTTTCAAAATCTCTCATTTTTCACGACATAGAACTACTGTATAAAAAAAATTAAACATTTTTTTTATCGCTCAAAAAACCATACAAGATCTTTGGAAAGGCCGTAAAAACAGAAGTAGCAATACTCCGCAAAAACAAAGTAGCCACCCAAATCAGACATTCAATCAGCACAAAGAATTCAAACGCCTTGATTCAGCGATTCTTCTGAAACGCCCTCCGATGAATTTGCTCCATGTTCATCACCAAGGTATTTCTTCACCAAACTATGAAAGAGGTAAATGAATGGTGTTAGACCAATTGCAATAATAAATTTCAATACGTAATTCGTCAGGCCCATCACCAAATAGTCTTCAAAACTAACGATTCCCGGAAGCCAAAATCCGATTCCTAAAACAACATACGAATCGACCAATTGTGAAAACAAGGTTGAACCCGTTGAACGCAACCAAATCATTTTTCCACCCGTTTTTTCGCGGAAAAACCAAAACAAAAACGAGTCGAGCAACTGCGATAATAAAAACGCTGTAATACTTCCAACAATAATCCAGCCCGCCTGCCCAAACACCGCATTGAACTGCTCGTCGTTTGCTGGCGAAAATGATGCCGCTTTAAATTGCATGGCCGCAAACAATATCAAAAAAGCATACCCAATTAAACAAGCCGTGAGGATAGAAAGCCGCCGAACAGCCTTGCGTCCGTAAAACTCATTGATAATATCGGTTCCTAAAAACACAAATGGCCAAGGCAAAATACCTATAACAGCCGTATATGTTCCAAAATCTAGACTACCTGCTTGGAGCGGGATTTGAATCAATTTGGAACTGATTACTTCTGCTATCAACGCATTGGTAATAAACAAGCCTGCAAGTGCGAAAAATAAACGCTCCGATTTTTTTTCAAGAATCATACCACCAAAGTACAATTTAACCGTCGATTTGTTTCGCCTACGCAAGAATATCTTTTCTCAAACCGCTTGCGTAACTTCGCCGCATGAGTTCGAACATTTCATTAGCCGAGCGCGATCGTCAAGCGGTATGGCATCCATTTACACCACAAATCGAAAGCCACAACCCTATCGCATTCGTGCGTGGCTCAGGCGCGTGTTTGTATGATGAAGCTGAAAACACATATATCGATGCTATTGCTTCGTGGTGGGTAAACCTTCATGGCCACACGCATCCGCACATTGTAAGCGCGATTATGAAACAAGTACAAACGCTTGAACACGCTATCTTTTCAGGCTTTACACACGAGCCTGCAATTCGACTAGCCGAAATGCTCCTCAGCAAACTTGCGTTTACCAATAAAGTTTTTTACTCCGACGATGGCTCAACAGCCGTTGAAGTTGCCTTAAAAATGGCTTTTCAGTATTGGCACAATTTGGGCGAGCCGCGCTACAAACTGATTGCGTTTGAAAATGCCTATCATGGCGATACATTTGGAGGCATGTCGGTTGGTGCGCGCAATGTATTTAGCCGCGCGTTTGAGCAAGTCTTGTTTGATGTCATTACCATTCCTGCTCCAACACGAGGAAATGAAGCCACCTCGCTACACAAACTAACCGAAATTTTAAGCCGTGAAAAAATTGCGGCATTGATTGTCGAGCCACTTGTTCAAGGTGCCGCAGGCATGGTGATGTATGAACCGCAAGCACTTGATGCGCTTTTTGATCTTGCTCGCAAGCATGAAGTCATTCTCATTGCCGATGAAGTGATGACTGGTTTTGGCCGAACAGGAACTTGGTTTGCATCCGATCAACTCGAGATTAAACCAGATATTGTTTGCTTGTCGAAAGGCATCACAGGCGGATTTTTGCCGCTTGGTGCCACACTTTGCAATACGCGTGTATATGAGGCGTACCTGACATCTGATCGCTACAAAACTTTTTTTCATGGACACTCCTATACCGCCAATCCAACAGCATGCGCCGCAGCCGTTGCAAGTTTTGAATTGTTGGAACAAGTAGAAACACAACAAGCCATCAAACGCATTACAGCCTATCAACAAAAGCAAACAGAACTGTTGTCCAAACATCCTTGTGTTGCTGATGCGCGTTGTTGCGGAACAATCGCTGCATTTGAACTGCGTTCACGCCAAGAAACAAATTACTTGCATCCGCTTGCCGATGAGATGCTCGCTTTTTTTACTGCCGAAAAAATCATTCTACGCCCTTTGGGCAATATCGTTTATGTGCTTCCCCCCTACTGCATCAGCGATACACAACTCGATCAGGTGTATGACGCGATCAAACGTTTCCTTGAATTGCATCAGGCTTAACTGAATCAAACGTATCAGAATTGCGATTTATCGGCAAAAACCTATTTTTCATCTTCATTTTGTATATTTGCTTAGAGTAGTTTTAAGCAAACAGACCGCCATGAAAAAAATTCTATTTACCCTCGGTGTAATTTTCACATCGCTCCATTCCCATGCACAAACACTTGTTTTTCATGAAAATTTTGAAACCGCTGATAGTGTTACGGCAAGCGGAAACCCAACATGGGCAAGCAATCTAACGCTCCAAGTAAGTGGCTTGCGCAGTTATCGCAATCCCATTGCAGCATCTGATACGTCGTGGTTAACGACTTCGACATTTAGCACCACAGGCAATTCGTTTGTTATTTTAAATTTCAGTCATATCTGTAAGATTGAGTTTTTCGACGCGGCAATCATTGAAGCGTCGAACGATAATGGTGTTACTTGGAACCGACTTACAGGTACGCAATACCTGGGCACGGCTCCGTTTCAAGCGCAAGGAAATAAATTTGCTTCTGCCTCATACATTGATTGGGTTCCTGGAAATAATTCTGCCGTTCCAACAAATACGTGGTGGAAACAAGAAGCGTTTGATGTATCTGTATTTCTGTCCAACGCTGCACAATGTAAGCTACGTTTCAAATTATACGATGTAAACACAAACGGCGCTAACAACAATTACGGTTGGGTTATTGATGATATTAATGTCATTGCTGCGGCATCGGAATTGAATCCGCCCGTAATCACGTACATCAATCCAATTTATTTAAACACCATTTTCAGTCTTGGGCCATTCAACATTACAGCTGATATTACCGATCAGTCTGGATTAGCTACTGCAGATTTATTTTACACCGTCAATAATGGTCCACAGCAACAAGTAGCCATGACCAATTCGAGTGGCAATACGTGGGTTGGTGTTATTCCGGCATCGAATGATTCTGATACCATTTGTTACTATGTTGCTGCGGTTGATGCTTCTCCTGCCTCAAACAGTGCGGTCAATCCGTTGAGTGGTTGTCGTCAGTTTGTTTCCCTTGCTGCCTTATCATTTCCTTATTTCGACAATTTTGATGGGCCTAATGTATTGTGGACAGATACCGTACTCGGCGATCCGAATTCGCAATGGCAATTGGGAACTCCCAATTTCAACCAAACCAATTCTGCTCATTCTGCACCAAATGCGTGGGACATAAACCTAACCAGTGTTTATACCGACAATGCACATGCCGAGTTGATTTCACCAGTATTTGATTTTTCGACGACTGTAAATGCCCGCATGAGTTTTTGGCATAACCGCGACGCTGAAGGAAATTTTGATGGCATGCACATTGAATATACAACTGATGGAAATACGTGGAATATTCTGGGTATTATAAATGATCCCAACGCGACCAATTGGTACACCACGACGCTTTTTGCAGATAATAATCCCGGCTGGGATGGCAATAGTGGTGGATGGATAAAATCGGAATATACCCTTTCCCTTCTGAACAATGTGGTTGGCCCTGTTCAATTCAAATTTGTTTTTGTCTCCGACCCTTCCGTATCATTTGGCTTTTCTGGTTATTCTATTGATGATTTTGAAATTCGTCCACCATTTCCTCTTGATGCAGAAGCCGAACTTATTTTAAGTCCTGATGTAACCAGTTGTGTGGGTACTGGACCGCAAACCGTTTCATTGGTTATCTACAACGATGGATCGCAACCTTTAGTTGGTCCGTTTAACGTAGCTTATGTATATGACAATGGTGCACCAGTTGTAGAACAATATATCGGAACACTTGCTGCTGGAGTTCGCGATACACTTGTTTTTGCAACACCATTCAATAACACCGTTGGCATGCACACACTCGAAGTTTATACCGATTATACAGGCGACAACTGGCATTTAAACGATACATTGAGTGCGACTTTCAACACACTGGGAAGTGTTGCTGTTCCTTACTTCAACGGATTTGAAACATTTAGTAGCCTCAACGATTTTTGTTTGACATTGACGGCACAAGGACGCATTTCGTTTTCGGCATTGGCTGCTAATGCTGGATCACAAGGGATTCAGTTTGACGCCACAAACTCAAGCGATTGGGATTTTGGATCAGACACCATCACATCTTCTCAATTTTATATTTGGAGTCCAACCATGAGCGATCAGCAACGCGCCAATGCACGATTAATTGTCAATACAACTGGCTTCAATCATCTAGTTTTACAATTTGACGCTAAACTTTTGTATTCATTCGGCAATGAATACACCAATTTCCGTGTCAAAGTAAATGGACAGATGATCACACCGCATTTGATGCCAAACAATAGCGATTCGCCGTATTTGCAATACAGTTATTTACTTGACGCGTTTTTACCAGCAAACTCGCTCACCATCGATTTTGAGTCGAAAGTAGCTTTTGATGCGCAATTCAATAACTCGGGTATTTATTTCGATAATTTGTACATCTATGTTCCAGATAGTATCGATGCGGGTGTACAACAAATAGTTGATCCCCGTGCACAAACGCAAGCGAATGCAACGGAAACAGTAACTGTTCGCATCAAAAATTATGGTTTCTCCACGCTTACTTCAATTCCAGTTTCGTATCAGGTAAATAACAATGTGCCTGTAACCGAAACATGGACAGGAAGTTTGGCCGGAAATCAAGCGGTGAATTTTACGTTTGCCACAACCTTTACAGCACCAACTGGAGCGTATAGTTTATGTGCTTGGACAAGTGTTCTAAATGATACAGCCACCGCAAATGATTCGACTTGCAAAACGATTATTGGTATGCCTATTTTACCCGTTCCGTTTGCAACCGATTTTGAAGGTCCATTGCTTTTTGCCCCCGAATCGAGTAGCCCTGTTTCGTGGGAACTTGGCATGCCATTGCCTCCCAACATCAACACGACACATAGTGGCTCAAATGCGTGGGAAATTGACCTGAATGGTCCTTATTCGACAAATAGTAACGAATATCTCTACACACCATTCTTCGATTTTTCGCAAACAACAAATGCCGAATTGCGTTTCTGGCAATGGTATCATGCTGATAATTTTTCGGATGGTGGACGCGTTGAATTGTCGCTCGATGGCGGGCAAACGTGGTCAACGCTTGGTGTTGCATTTGACCCTCTCGGTACAAATTGGTACAACCAAAATTTCATTAGTTCATCCAACCAAGCCGCTTGGACGGGAACTGGTGGAGCATATTTCCAATCGAAATACAAATTGGATGCGCTCGATAATTTTCCAACGCCAGTTCAGTTCCGTTTTGTATTTACATCCGATAATTTTGCTTCGGGCAACGATGGCTGGGCAATTGACGACTTCGAGATTTTTGTTCCAGTTTCTGCGGGTACAAACGAAATCACATTTGGAAATACTTCGCCATTACCAATTCCGGGAAACAACAACGTAAAAATTTTCATCGAAAATTCGGGCTTACTACCCATTGGACAAGTCAATGCTACTTTAGAAATTGATAACGTTATGGTTGTTACCGATGCGCTTACATTTAATCCAATGCTTCAGCCTGGACAAGCCCAACAACATCAGTTTTCGTTGCCTTGGACCAATGCTTCACCGGGCTTTCACACGGTTCGCTGCTGGACATCGGCTCCAAATGGTTTGCCGGATACATTTATTCCAGACGATACAACGGCGTGGACGGTTTCCGTAATGGATACAGTTGCTGGTTATCCGTATTGCAATGATTTTGAAGATAACAATGGCACAAGTCCGTTGACCACGATGAATGCGGTTCGTTTTACCAATACAGCAAACTCGTTCCGTCAAGGCACACCACAGAAAAACATCATTACCAGTGCGCACGGTGGTACAAAATGCTGGATTACGAATCTTACATTAAACTATTTATCGTCTGATAGCTCTGGGCTGTTTCTGCCAATCTTTACGGTTGATACCACCAACTGTTATCACATTGAGTTTTGGACCAATTACCAAACTCCAGTAAATCAAGATGGCGGTGTTGTTCAGTATTCGTATGACATGGGATATACATGGCAAACGATGGGTATTGCTTATGAGCCAAACTGGTATGTGAGTGCTAGTTGCGCAGGACTTGGTTCTGGTTATCAACCCAGTTTTTCAGGCACTTCGGGAACATGGGTAAAAATGCAGCACGATTATCGTTTCTCGCAAGCCGGACCAGTCATAATCCGTTTCCGTTTTGGTTCAGATGTTGGTATTCAATCTGAAGGTTGGGCCATTGACGATATTTGCTTCAATCGTATTCCGCCATGTGTATTAAGCATTGACGATCCAATTTATGCAGATGGTTTTATGCTCGATCAAAATATGCCGAATCCGGCTTCGCAAACAACGACCATCAATTATTCAATTCCTGAAGATGGTAAAGTGGTTTTGCGACTGACCAATATCCTCGGCGAGGAAATGATGAGCAACAGCGAAACCCAACAACAAGGACAACATGCTTGGAACATTGATGTTTCTTCACTTGCTGCTGGCGTTTATTTCTACGAACTCAATTTCGGAAATGTACGACTTGTAAAACGTTTGATTGTTTCGCATTGATTTTTCATTCCAATAAAAAGCGGCTGTCAATATCTTGGCAGCCGCTTTTTTTACATTAATCTTTCAAATCAAATCTTGTTTTCACTTCTTCATAATTTGTCCAATCGATATCTGGATTGGCTTTACGCGCTTGATCGGGAATGATGACAACTTTGTAGGTGAGTGTTGTGCCGTAATAAGTTGTTGGATCGTCGCCGGAAAATACACCATTGTATGTCCAGTTAATTGTAACAGCATTTACAACGTATTTAAAACCCATAAAGTAATTAGTCGATGCAACTTCTGTAAATGGAAGTGCATTCCACGATGTTTGCTCTTTAAAATAAACTAAAACTGCTGCGCTATCAATACTTTCTGGGGTTAATTCTGGTATAGAAAAACTTTGCAACCATTGCGAAGAGCTATATTGCCAATTGGTTGCTTGAAATGTGTACGATTTGACATTTACCTCTCCTGCAGGCCCTTGTGGTCCTTGGGGTCCTTCTTTTCGACAATTGTTAAAGACGATTACAATTGTACTAAGTGATATCAGTAAAAAAAAATGTTTTGGCTTCATGGTATTTTTGTTTTGGGTTTGTATAAAAAATTGATTGTTTGATCGTATGCTGTATCCGATTTCCGAAAGCTTTTTGAAAAAGCATTTTTCAAAAAGTATCCTGCAACAAAAAGTATCATTAAAATTAGGATGCTGATAAACAGCAGTTTTAACCCTTGAGGACTTTTGCGATTGGCTTCGTGCTGCGAAGGATCGATATTCACGTTCAAGTGAACATTATTGGTATTGTTTCCAGCGTTGTTAATGGAACTGCTATTGCTGTTGGCAATATTGGTTGCTGGCGGGAGAACCGGAGGTTGTTTTGGTGATGGCATATATACTTATTTATATATATACAAAAATAGGTATTATTTTCAAAAATCAAAGTAAATAGACAACTTTTTTCGTTTACACTAAATAAGTGATGATTGAAAGCTCTTTTTTCCGATATTCGTAACGCATCCCGCAAAACAATTTTGTTTTTATGCGAAAACTTTTTTTGGCCATTTTACTCGGAACGTCGCTCCTGACGAATTCTTGTAAAAACGAACTGGATGTATTAGATGATTACCGCGAAATCATGATTTCGTATGGTTTGTTTAATCCGGCTGACACCATTCATTATTTACGCATCAACAAAGGATTTCTTGGAGCTGGTAATGCACTCGAAATGGCTTCTAATGCAGATTCAACAACTTATCAGCCGGGAACACTGGATGTGAAAGTTGAGCAGTGGCGCAATGGCGTTTTGGTACAAACGATCAATATGATTCCCGACAATACCGTTCCGCGCGATAGTGGTTTATTCGCATCTCCTGATCAGGTTTTATACCGCGGAAATTTTTCGCTAGCGCAAGATGGCAGTACCTATAAAATGATTTCTAAGAATGTGGTGTCTGGCCTTTCGGCAACAGCATCTATGAAAATAATACAGCCGTTTCAATTAACGATTCCTACAACAGCGAATGCGGTTGATTTTACAGATACCTTGCCTTTGCGGATACGCTTTCAGGCACCTAGCAATGGACGACGCTTCCTTCCGATCATTCGCTTTCATTACCTAGAGAAATTTATTTTTGATTCAACGCAAGTAACAGAAAAGTATTTTGACTGGTCGCTTTCTGAATTGGATGTACTGAGTTCTGTAGGCAACGAACAACTCGAATGGCAAATCAATCGCGCTGACTTTTTTCGCGTGATGGCGCAACGTATTCCAATTAATTCCAATGTATTTCGGGTAACCGATGGCTTTGAAATTATTGTGGTAAGTGCTAACGATGATTTATCACTTTATATTGATGTACTCAAAGCAATCAATAGTGCGCAAGCAGATTTGCAGCCTTATACCAATGTTCAAGGTGGAATTGGCTTATTTGCTTGCCGCTATACCAAGCACTTTGCGGGCTATCGGGTAAATGCCAGTACGGTTACAGAAATTCGGCTTGGCGCATCAACTAGTCCATTGGGATTTGTGCGCTAAATCAATAAACAATTAGGCGACGACTATAAACGAAACCGGTTTCTGTTACAAGGCTAATGACGTAGGTTCCAGCAGGTAAATTGTTGCAATATAGCGTTTGCCTTCTCCCTTCCAGTTTCACAGGTGTACTAACCGCTCGGCCTTGTAAATCATACATTGTGCAGATGGCATTTGTAAATTCAACATCCGTTTCAAGAACAAAAAAATCGTTTGCTGGATTGGGATAAACGGCAAAAGTTCCTGCTGTTTGTTGCTCAACGGTATGAGTAACATATTGAATATCGAACACGGCAAGGTTTGGATGCAAGGCATTTCCAGAAAATTGAAATCCACCACCACAAAACAACTGTGTTGGTGTTGCTAGCAATACTTGGGCTTGTGCGTTGAGTCCGGGATTCCAGCTATCTACAACTTGAAGTCCGTAATCAAAAGCGGCAAGGCGTTGGCGAGGTTGCCCACCGAATGTATTGAAGTACCCCGACACGAAAAAATCATCTCCTGCAATGGCCATTGCACGAATAAATTGATTTGTGCCCGGATTAAAAGTCGGATCGACTTGCGCCGATGCGGTATCAATGAGTGCAATGCGATTGCGCGATGTATTGTCAATTTGTGTAAACCAACCACCAACCAGTAATTTGTCGCCAAACAGTTGCATATCGTATATACCATCGTTTGCATCACAACTCCAATTGAATGCAGCAAGACCACTATTGGCATCAATGCGCGCAAGGTTGGTGCGTGGCTGATTTCCTATTGCACTAAAAAATCCTGCTACATATACATCATTCCCTTGCACAATCAATTTATTGACCGTTCCAGCACAAACCGGATTCCATGCTTCAAGTTGTCCCGAAAAACGATTGACAGAAGCAATATTATCGCGCGCCTGATTTGCAATAACTGAAAAGTTTCCTCCTAGAAACAAGCGCGCACCATCAATAACCAGTGTACGAACCACATTATTACACGTTGGATTGAATGAATAGACTTGATTGGAATTTATATCCAAAGCCGCAATGCGTTGACGAAGTTGTCCGTTGATGAGTGAAAAATTTCCAGCTAAGTAAACCGTATCATTTGCAGTTACCATACAATACACCTCACCATTCGCACTAGGATTCCAGCCATCAGGATGTTTGGTTGTCAAATCGTAAGAACACACGTTTGAACGCAAAACGCCACCAGCCCCAGTAAAACCACCGCCAGCAAGAATTCTGCCCTGTTCAGGAAAAATAGCATTTACCCTTCCATTAATCATTGGATTCCACGCCCGCGCAAAACCAATACCGACTGTATCGATGCAAGCAATACGCAGAATAGTATCGAGGCCAATGCGTTGAAAATCGCCACCTGCTACAATAGCATTGTTGTATGCGGCGAGGCAATAAACCCCATTATCCGCAGCCGGATTCCAGGGTTGCAAAATATTGGCAATGTTAATACAAGCCAAATTACTCCTTCCAAAACCAGCAACACTCGTAAATTTCCCGCCTAAGTAGAGCAAACCACTCTGCGCAACAATACCATATACTTTACCTACAACATTGGCATCAAATGAATCAACATCGCCCGTTATACGATCCAATGCCGCTAATCCCTTGCGTGGATAGCCACCCAAAACTGTAAAATCGCCACCTAAATAGACTTTGTTGAGATAAGGAACAATGGTTCGAACAGGCAAATCAGGCGGTTGAACACGCCATTCGGAATATGGCCCAGGCCAGCCAATTGGATGTCCAAAGGTAGAATCTACTTTTGCAATTCGAATGCGTAATTCTGATCCTATGTATTGAAAATCGCCACCGATATAGACGTATTGATCCATGTCATCAACAGCTATGGCATAAACAGGCCCGTCAGGACTAGGTTCAAAATCCGTCAGTACACCAGAACTATCAATTCCACAAACCCGATTTCGCGGCTGTGATAAAATCGTTGTAAAATCGCCCGCCACAAGCAACGTTGGGCCATGCATAGCCAATGCATAAATCGGTCCATCAGGAGTTGGTACAAAATTCAGATCAATCTGTCCGTTTGCCAACAAATGAAATAAGTTTGTAATTTGATAAGGCCCAACCTGACTAAAATTACCACCCACATAATGGCCACCAAACCCATCCGAAATGATGCAATTAATTGTACCATTGACTTTCGGAAATGGATTTTGTGTTTGTGCCGTTGATGAATCTAACGCAACAAACGTTCCTGTAGCCGGAGAAATTTGATCAAAAAGTCCACCAACGAGCAAACGATTGTTGTGTAAGGCTAGTGCATTTACTGGACCATTCGGAATCCAGAAAGCCGTATCGGGCATTTGCCCAGAAAGATCAGTGATTGCTCCCCACAAAAAGATAACCACACATAGCAGAATACGCATAAAACAAGCTTTTTTTGAAGGGATGTGAAACAAAAATAAATCATTTCGACAAAAAATAATGATTAAATTTGTCAGTTATTAAAAAAAACATTTTTCATCCAATTAACGATTAGTCTTCGAAATATGAAAAAATTGGCCTTCGCCCTATTGGCCGCTGCTGGTTTGTTTTGGTCGTGCAGCACGGAACTTGATTTACTTGATGACTGGAAAGAAACGACAATCGTTTATGGCTTGCTCGATCAGTCGAAACCCAAACAATACATCCGCATTCAAAAAGCCTTCCTTGGCCCAGACAACGCCTTAGCGATGGCTCAGAATTACGATTCGGCTTACTATGTCAATCAAATGAATGTGCGCATTGAAGAATTACAGAACGGCAATGTCGTCAATACATACACACTCAATCCAGATTCTGTTTACAACAAACAACCGGGCGACTTCTCTTCGCCGTTTCAGGTGTTGTACAGCATGAACACGCCGGTCATGAACACAACACGTACCTATCGTCTTGTGATCAGCAACCCTTCTACCGGAAACACCGTTTCGTCAACAGCCATGTTGATCAACGATTTCAATATCTCTCGTCCAACAGGACCAAGTATTGGTATTATAAAATTGACACCCACTACAGTTGTAAAAGTCGAATGGAATGGAACAGCCAATGCCCGTATTTACGAAGTAGGCATGCGTTTCTTTTACACCGAATTTTACACCAATGGCGATTCGGCACAACTTCAAGCGCCTGAATGGCTTGTTGAGCGTGTGATTCCGGCAAGCAACGATTTGACAACCGTTAAATCAATTGATATGGATCCAAATGGTTTCCACCGTTTCCTATCTCAGAATATTACAACAGGAAGCAATGTGCTTGCCCGCCGTGCACGTTATGTCGAATTTGTAATTTATGCTGGTGGCGAAGAACTCAAAACCTACATCGATGTCAACGGCCCATCCAATTCCGTAGTTCAGGAAAAACCAATTTATACCAACATTGAAAATGGCGTTGGTTTGTTTTCGGCACGCTATTCTAAAGCAAAGACAAATCTGACTTTGTCGCCGCAATCGCTCGATACACTCGCTGGTGGTCAATTTACCTGCGGCATGCGTTTTTACAACCGCAACGGACAATTGGTTCCCTGCCAATAAGTTCTGATACTTCACGAAAACGCCCTTTCAACTAACCTGAAAGGGCGTTTTTTTTATGTTTTGGCGGAAACTATGCCGTTCTGTCAGCCTGTTTATAACGTTATACCGAATACTTGGCGTAATGCTGTCAATGTGTACTAAAATGGGCTACTGGCACAGGAATTGACCTTGTAGAGTAAATCATTTAAAAAACGAATAAACACCAGTAATATGGGCAAAATTATCGGAATCGACTTAGGCACCACCAACTCCTGTGTTGCCGTTATGGAAGGAAACGAACCCGTTGTTATTCCAAACAGCGAAGGCCGTCGTACCACACCATCAATTGTTGCATTTGTAGAAAACGGAGAACGCAAAGTTGGCGATCCGGCCAAACGTCAAGCCATTACCAACCCGCGCAAAACGATCTATTCGATCAAACGTTTTATGGGCCACCTGTTCAACGAAGTGAGCATGGAAATTGGCCGTGTTCCTTACATCGTTGGTAAAGGCGATAACAATACACCTCGCGTCGAAATCGACGACCGTAAATACACACCACAAGAAATCTCTGCCATGATTCTTCAAAAAATGAAGAAAACCGCAGAAGATTACCTCGGACAAGAAGTTACCGAAGCTGTTATTACCGTTCCGGCATACTTCAACGACTCGCAACGCCAAGCAACCAAAGAAGCTGGCGAAATTGCCGGATTGAAAGTACGTCGCATCATCAACGAACCTACCGCTGCTGCCTTGGCTTATGGTCTCGATAAGAAAAACAGCGATATGAAAATTGTGGTGTTTGACTGCGGTGGCGGTACACACGACGTTTCGGTACTCGAACTTGGCGACGGCGTATTTGAAGTAAAATCAACCGACGGCGATACGCATTTGGGTGGCGACGATTTCGACCAAAAAATCATTGACTGGCTCGTTCAAGAATTTAAAAACGAAAATGGCAACCTCGATCTTACCAAAGATCCTATGGCGTTGCAACGTTTGAAAGAAGCTGCCGAAAAAGCAAAAGTTGAACTTTCTAGCTCCGCTTCTACCGAAATCAACTTGCCGTATATCATGCCCGTTGATGGTATTCCAAAACACCTTGTACGTTCACTCTCGCGTGCTAAATTTGAACAATTGGTTGACGATTTGATTCGTCGCACGATTGATCCATGCAAATCGGCATTGCAAAATGCAGGCTTGAGCACAAGCGATATCGACGAAGTTATTTTGGTTGGTGGCTCTACTCGCATTCCGGCCATTCAAGAAGCCGTAACAAAGTTCTTCGGAAAATCACCATCAAAAGGTGTTAACCCTGACGAAGTTGTTGCTGTTGGCGCGGCTATTCAAGGTGGTGTTTTGACTGGCGAAGTAAAAGACGTGTTGCTCCTCGATGTAACACCACTTTCACTCGGTATCGAAACGTATGGCGGTGTGATGACAAAACTCATCGAAGCCAATACAACCATTCCTTCTAAAAAATCAGAAACATTCTCTACGGCATCTGACAATCAACCTTCGGTAGAAATTCATATTCTGCAAGGCGAACGTCCCATGGCCAATCAGAACCGCACCATTGGCCGCTTTATTCTCGATGGCATTCCTCCTGCTCCACGTGGCGTTCCACAAGTAGAAGTAACCTTCGATATTGATGCTAACGGTATTCTGAAAGTTTCTGCAAAAGATAAAAACACCGGTAAGGAACAAAATATCCGAATCGAAGCAAGTTCTGGATTATCGAAAGAAGAAATTGACCGCATGAAAAAAGAAGCTGAGGTAAACGCCGATGCCGATAAAAAAATGCGCGAAGAAACCGATAAACTCAACCAAGCCGATTCGTTGATTTTCCAAACCGAAAAACAATTGAAAGAGTTTGGCGACAAACTTCCAGAAGACAAAAAATCGGCCATCGAATCTGCTCTTACCGAACTGAAAACAGCACATGCCGCCCGCGATATTGCGAAAGTAGATAGCGCAACGGCTAACTTGCAAAACTTGGTTCAAGGCATGTACGAAGCGATGCAGAACGCAGGCGGAAATCCTGTTGATCCACAAGGTGGAAACACGGAAAATCCAAATCCTGAGAAAAATTCGGAAGTAACAGATGTTGACTTCGAAGAAGTGAAAGACAGCAAGTAATTTTTGCTGATGAATTAAAAAGTCCGGTAGTGAAAACTGCCGGACTTTTTTTATGTGTAAAACGGTTACACTTTTTTTAACCGCAAAGTCCGCAAAGGTTTTCGCAAAGAGCGCAAAGTTTTTTTTCACTTGTTTTGCTTGGCGAACTTAGCGATTTTCTTGGCGTTCTTGGCGGTTACTTTTTTCACTTCTTAACCGCAAAGGCAAACGAAGGTTTTCGCAAAGTGACGCAAATTTTTTTACGCTTGTTTTGCTTGGCGATTTTCTTGGCGTTCTTGGCGGTTATTTTTTTCACTTCTTTAACCGCAAAGTCCGCAAAGGTTTTCGCAAAGAGCGCAAAGTTTTTTACGCTTGTTTTGCTTGGCGAACTTGGCGATTTTCTTGGCGGTCTTGGCGGTTATTTTTTTCACTTCTTTAACCGCAAAGGCAAACGAAGGTTTTCGCAAAGTGACGCAAATTTTTTTACGCTTGTTTTGCTTGGCGTGTTTTTGGGCGTTTAATATTTTCCTTTGTTAATTACGCTTGCAAACGCATTCCGCTACGCATCAACTGATCGACCAAAACAAGCGCGGCCATCGCTTCGACAATCGGGACAGCACGTGGCACAACGCATGGATCGTGGCGACCTTTGCCCATCATTTCTACGGCACGTCCTTGCGTATCAACGGTTAGTTGTTTTTGAATAATGGTAGCAACGGGTTTGAATGCCACACGAAAATAAATGTCTTCGCCATTGCTAATGCCGCCCTGAATGCCGCCCGAATAATTGGTGGCCGTAACAATTTTGCGCTCATCTTTTCCGGGCACAAAAGCATCATTGTGCTCCGAGCCTTTCATGCCTGCTGCTGCAAAACCGCTTCCGTATTCAAAGCCTTTAACGGCATTGATGCTCAACATCGCTTTGCCTAATTCAGCATGTAATTTATCAAAAACAGGTTCACCAATACCTGCCGGAACACCACACACAACTGCCGAAACTACACCGCCAACCGTATCTCCTGCCTTGCGCGTTTCGCCAATCAAATCAATCATGGCTTGTGCTTTTTGCAGATCAGGACAACGTACGATATTCGTTTCGGTAAGTGCGAGATTCAGATTTTTATAGGAGTCGGTCAACGCGATATGGCCTACTTGCGAAACATACGCTTGCACCGAAATTTTCCACTGTTGCAAAATCAGTTTGGCAATTGCACCAGCCACCACCCGCGCCGCCGTCTCACGTGCCGACGCTCGGCCACCACCACGGTAATCCCGAAAACCATATTTCGCATCGTATGTAAAATCCGCATGAGAAGGACGATATACAGCTTTCAACGCCTCATAATCTTTCGAACGCGCATCGGTATTCCGAATTAAAAATGCAATCGGCGCACCAGTCGTCTTACCTTCAAAAATTCCAGCTAAAAATTCGGGAACATCTTCTTCGTGGCGTTGCGAAACAATTTTCGATTGCCCCGGCTTACGGCGCGCCATTTCCGATGCGATGAAATCTAAGTCGATGAACAAACCCGCAGGACAACCATCAAGCACACCACCAATACCAACACCATGCGATTCGCCAAAAGTCGTCAGTCGAAATTGCGTTCCAAAAGTATTTCCTGCCATAACAACAAAAGTACAAATTGAACCGCTCGAAATACCTGCTCAAAAGCGATAACCAATAGAAAAATCGTTGATGATTCCTGGCGTATTTGCATCAAAAGTATTCCGTTTTTTGCCCGTTAATGATTGCGGCCCGCTTCGCTCATATTCAATAGCCCAAACCGCCATAATATCTTGTCCAACTTGAAGCGAAACCATCCAACGTTTGCTAAATGCATACCGCATACCCGCAAAAAAATGCATACCCGCATAGATGCGTTGACCTTCTAGACTAGGGTAAACATTTGTAATTTCTTTTATATACCAACCTGAAGGAGAAAGCGAATCGGGCGATTGATTGGTGTAAAGTAAATTCACCATCGTGTAGTTGATCTTGCCATAAGCACCAAATACATCGAATCCAGCAAAATAAGTCATTCGTTTACGTTCGCTACGCCACTCATGACCAAGATTCAATTGAAAAAAACGATGCCTTTGAGCAAAAAGAACATTCACTTCGCGTAGCGAATCATTTTCATACAGTTCAACCTCATCATTAAATCCAAAAATCGGATTTGCTATGGTATTCATCAAAAAACCAGCACGCCACGCACTATTCTTTTTTCGCGCATACTTATATGTAAGTGACATGCGGTTGTAGCCATAGCCATCGCTTCCAAGCATGATTCGAATCGGATACGCCAAATTGAAATACAATTCATGCCTTGGCGCATTCGGAAACGTATCATTCTCCGTCCACGGTTTCGATTTCAACTTTTCTCTAAATGTCAATGTATCTTTTTCAGTCTGCGCAAAAGCAAGCGCATAAAAACACATGATGCCGAAAAACAAGATCAGTTTTTTCATTGTCGTAAGTTTAACGAATTACACGAATTTTTCGACCATTAGCAGCAGCAAAAACACCTAAGCCCCCATCCACATTGCTGTATATGATTGTAGGCTCTGCAAACGGATCTTCTCCGCCACTGTAGTTGTATAACGATTTGTGGTAATTGTCATAATCCGAGTTGACATTAAACACCCAACAATCATAAGCATAAGCCGAATCATTTAAATTGGTGTCGAAGTTGCCCCAGTAAAGCTCAACATTACGACTCAGCAATTGTCCGTTACCATTGTTATCATTAAAAAATTCACTCGTCATCCGTGCAATAGAAGTATCAAACGTCAATGTATCAACCAAGACCAGTCCGATATAAAATCGGTAACGATTTGTTTCTTGCGCATTGTCTGTAAACTGATATTGAACCGTAGTATTCAGCCAAAAATACCCCGGCCCCAAATTCGTAAACGTGTCCGTGAGCGTTAGTGCATAAGAAGCATCTATCGAATTTTGTGGCACTACCGTAGTAGCTTCTGCGCTTTCCCCTTGCGGTGTCGAGACGGTTACACGATATTCATTTCCACCCAAAATTTGAAACTGTGAAGTTGAAATCCGATATACTTGAAGCGTTGCGTCAAACGGCAATACAACTGACGTATTATTTCCAAAAACCGTAACTGTTGCATCTGTTACAGCATCATTCGTATTGACATCATACGCTTGAAAAATGGGTTTGCTTCGCTTCAACGAAACCGTAACAAACGAATCTTGCGGTGTGATAAATCCGATCAAAACCAATTTGGGTTTCGTCTCTGGCAAATCAACATCCGCATCGCGCTCACAAGAACTAAAAAGAAGCGCAAAAAAACCAATCGAGGCAAAAAATAGTTTGTTCATTATCTTAAAATTTTACAGTCCATGAAACAGAAGGAATAATTGGGAATAACGAAATCTGTTTCAGTTTTCTATTCTGACCAGAAGCGTCTTCACCAATATAATAGAAGAATGGATTTTTGCGGTTGTATAAATTATAAAAACCCAATTCAAATGTACGATCCCAGTATTTCTTTTTCTTATGAAATTGTAAACCAACATCCATCCGATGGTATGCTGCCATGCGGAAACTGTTCTTCTCTCCAAAATCTTGCACAAACAGCCAGTAGAAGTTCGGAATATTAGTCTGTTGGCCTGTTGATGAACCTGGCGTATGTTCTGCTGCCGTGTATTCTGCCAGTGGCAAGGTAATAGCATTTCCTGTTCCAAAAACCCAAGTAGCAGAAAGCGTAATGTGATCGTTTATTTTATAAATACCAACCACCGAAATATCATGACGACGATCATATTTAGCATAATATTTTTTGCCAAAATTAATCGAGTCAAATTGAAGTTGTGTCCAAGACAACGTATAACCGACCCAACCCGTGAATTTTCCAAATTTGCGTTGCACCAAAAACTCCGCACCATAACTCCATGCTTGCCCAGCTGTTACGTTATCTTCCCAATTGATATCTTCGCTACCCGGACCGTTATCCCCGATCAAGAAAAAACTTGCACCGTCTTTATACCCAAGCACATCTTTCGACCATTTGTAATACCCTTCCACAGAAATCATCAATTTTTGTTCGGTCAAATCTTTGGCTACTCCAAGTGCTACTTGCTGCGACTGTTGTGGCCCAATGCGTTTCGTAGCCGGAACCCATAAATCAGTTGGCAAACCAATTCCAGTATTCGACAACAAATGCAAGTATTGATTCATCATGGCGTAACTCGCCTTGATCGACATATCTTCACGCACCATATAGCGCAAAGCAGCGCGTGGCTCGGGACGCATATAATTCTTGCCTTCTGTATTGAAATGACTCAAACGAAACCCGAAATTTGCTTTAAAAACCGAATTGATGCGCCAATCATCTTCGATATAAATGCCATTCTCAAACGATTCCAGCGTATTCACATCATTTAAATTGTCTGGCCCATACGAACTCTTCACCACCACGGCACTCGGATTGAATCGGTGATAGGTAGTCATAAATCCAAACTTCACATAATGATTTGGATTTGGACTAAAATCAAAATCATGTTTCAAGCTAAAATCACGAATGCCTGAAGTATAACGCAAGCTAAAAAAATCGGTACTCGACTTTTGAGCATAACCTATCCCTAACGTATAATTTGTAAAAATAAATGAGGTATTAGAAAATAAACGATCATTCCACAAATGATTAAAACGCAACGTAGCCGTAGCATTCCCCCAATCAATTCCAGCTTCATCCTCATAAGTTTGCCCACTATTAAATTTAGCATAAAATTTATCCTTCCCAAAATAGCCACTCAGAAACAAACGGTTTCTATCATTAAAAGTATAATTGACCTTCGCATTTAAATCATAGAAATAGTAACCAAACTTATTTTCCTGCGGAAGAAACGGATAAACCAACGCATCGATATACGTTCTGCGGCCAGAGACTAAAAAAGAAGATTTTTTCTTTTTCAATGGCCCTTCCAAAGTCAGCCGCGAAGAAATTAATCCAATACCCGCTTCGCCACTAAATTTTTCCTGATTACCATCTTTCATCTGCATCTCTAAAACAGAAGAAAGTCGTCCACCATAACGCGCCGGAAAACCACCTTTGGTTAATTCAACACTCTTCAGCGCATCGCCATTAAACAAAGAGAAAAAACCGAATAAATGATACGCATTATAAACTGTTGCATCATCGAGAATAATCAAATTCTGATCGGCCCCACCCCCACGCACATAAAAGCCACTACTCCCCTCGCTCCCCTTCTGCACACCCGGCATCAATTGAATCACCTTCAACACATCTTTCTCCCCCAATAAAGCCGGAATCTGTTTGATCTGCTCAATCGGAATAGAAACCTGACTCATCTGCGTATTGTCGCTGATTTTCTCTTGTTGATCGCCCTCAATCACCACCTCTTTCTGCTCAAAACCCTCCAAATCAATATTGATCTGCATATTTTGATTCAACATAATTTTTTTCCTCACAGGCTTATACCCCACAAACGTCCACAACATTTCTACCGAATCTGCAGGTAAGGTGATGGAATAAAAACCATAATTATTTGTCGTTGTTCCTGCACCCGTACGCGTATTCGCAACCACAACACCCGGAAGCGATTCGTGGCTCGATTGCTCATACACAAAACCACTAATCGTGTATTTAGCTGTTTGAGAAAAGGCAGGAAAAGCAAATAAACAAAGTAAGAAGAAGAGGCGTTTTTTGAACATGGTCGCAAAGTTAAACGGATTCAGACAGTTTATAGATCAAATTGATCATTGGTAGAAAAGACTTGATAACTGGACGTTAAAATTTGTGAATAGTTGCCTACCGCAAATACACTTTTTGTGCAAAAAGGTAAACTATCTTTGAGCCAGCTTATGCAAAAAATACTCATCAAAAACATACGCAGTCTCGTACAGACGCGCACAGAGCCACCCCATTGGGTTGCCGGAAAAGACATGGCCGTGCTCCCCGAAATTCACGATGCTTGGCTGGCCATTGAAGACGGTAAAATTGCCGATTTCGGTACCATGGATGAATGGCCGGGCATTTCGGATTGGAGTGGATTAGAAATCATTGATGCAGAAGATGGCTTGGTGCTTCCGGCTTGGTGCGATTCGCATACACACCTCGTTTTTGCCGGAAGTCGAGAAGGCGAATTTGTGGATCGCATTCGTGGACTGAGTTACGAAGATATTGCCGCGCGTGGTGGCGGTATTTTAAATTCTGCTCGCAAATTGCGCAATGCTTCCGAAGACGAATTGTTTGCATCAGCATCGAAACGGCTCGATGAAATTATACGACAAGGAACGGGTGCGGTTGAAATTAAAAGTGGGTATGGCCTTTCGCTCGAAAGCGAATTGAAAATGCTTCGCGTCATCAAACGCCTTCGCGAGCGTGGACCGATTCCGGTAAAAGCAACATTGCTTGCGGCGCATGCGTTTCCAGAAGAATTTAAAAACAACCGCGAAGGTTATATTCGCTTAATTACAGATGAATTAATTCCTGCAGTGGCCGCAGAAAAACTAGCCGACTTTTGCGATGTGTTTTGCGAACGCAATTATTTTACGCCCGAAGAAACGATTCATATTTTAACTGTTGGGTTGAAACATGGCTTACGTCCAAAAGTACATGCCAACCAATTGAGCGCGTCGGGCGGTGTGCAGGCGGGCACACAGGTTAGTGCCATCAGCGTGGATCATTTAGAATATGTGGGCGATGCCGAAATCGCAGCCTTGAAAAATTCGACCACCATGCCCACGCTCCTACCTGGCGCTGCATTTTTCTTGGGCTTGCCTTGGCCTCCCGCACGACAAATGATTGATGCGGGTCTTCCGGTTTCAGTTGCATCAGACTATAATCCAGGAAGTAATCCAACCGGAAACATGCACTTGCTGCTCAGTATGCTCTGCATCACGCACAAACTCACACCCGAAGAAGCCATCAACGCTGCCACCATCAACGCCGCGTATGCTATGGATTTGAGTGCTACACACGGAAGCATTACGCCCGGTAAGCAAGCCAATATCATCATCACCAAACCCATTTCCGGCATCGCGTATTTGCCGTATGCGTTTGGATCAGATTTGATTTCCAAAGTCTTGATTGATGGAAAAATTGTTCGTCATGACTAATTACGTTCAACGTTATTCCCGTCAAGACATTGACCAACGTTTCCGAAAACGAACAGGAGAAACGAAATTGGGTGAGCGCATCCAATTATTTGATACAACAACTAATTTACATGAAGCACTTACAAATTGCCCTGCAAAATTTGTGCTTTTAGGAATACGCGAAGACATTGGTATTCGTGCAAACTTCGGTCGTGGTGGTGCGTGGAGCGCGTGGGAACCGGCGTTGACCAATATCTTAAATGTACAAGCCACAGCAAGTTTGACTGGAGAAAATTTAGCTGTGCTCGGACAAATCATCACAGCAGATTTGATGCAACAATGCGATTTGCTCGATTTAAAGACCAGAGAAGGCATTGATCAAGCGCGCTTGCTTACAGCAGCATTAGATCAACGCGTTGCGCATACCGTAGAAGCCATTGTGCTTACTGGAAAAATTCCGGTGATTATCGGTGGCGGACACAACAATGCGTATGGCAACATTGTAGGAGCAACAAAAGCCTTGCAGCAAAACGGAAAAGCGCAAACCATCAACGTCATCAACTGCGATGCGCACAGCGATTTCCGTGAGTTAGAGGGACGACACAGTGGAAATGGATTTCGGTATGCATGGCAGGAAGGATTTTTGAATAAATACGCAGTTGTTGGTTTGCATGAAAACTACAATGCACAAGCCATTCGCAACCAATTAGAAAAACATCCCGATCGCATTCAGACGAGTAGTTTCGATCAGTATATTTTTGGTCAGCAACAAACGTGGCACGACATGGTTGCGCAAGCCATTGCGTTTACACAAAATGCCTATACCGGAATTGAACTCGATTTAGATTGCATCGAAAATATCCCAAGTAGCGCTCGAACGCCGAGTGGAATTTCGGCCAACGAAGCGCGCCAATTTGTGGTTTGGACAGCGCAACAAACACGCGTTGCGTACCTGCATCTTTGCGAAGCCGCACCCGTGCTCGCACACCGCAATGCCGATTTTAAAATTGGAAAATTAATGGCTTATCTTGTTTGCGATTTTTTGCGCTATGCAAACGTTACTACTTAATTGTTCGCAACGCTTCGCGACGAAGTAACGAATCGAAAGATAGTCCTGTCTGTTGTGCCTCTATCGTTAATTTGCGTAAACGCATGTCATCCGTTCGGATTTTTTTGATCGCTTGTTTCACTTTTCGCTTGCGTTCGACAAATGCTTTGTATGCTTGTGGATCGTGAAACATCATATAAGCTTCGTCTATAAAACCATTTCCTAAATTCTGCAGATTAGCATCATTGGCCATAATCAAGACAACTTGATTTTTCTGCAAGGCCGAGCGCAAATCTTGCTCCCACACTTCAGGATTTACCTTATCGTCTGAAATTTGTGTATTGAAATAATACCAATAAGGGCCATTTGCAAAAGCTTCGCTCATGGCATTAGTATAATAGAAACAACGGTAATAACTATCTCCAATTCCCAAAACACGCGTTGGAATAAATCCGGAATCCACTTCATACGAAATGGGCGATTCGTATGCTAGTACTTGTGTTTAAACAATAGCGTTGTGCTTTCAGCCAAATATCCTGATCTCGAAATTTGGGAATGGTTTGTGTTCTTAACGTACTTCGCGTAAAATCAGGCAAATCGCGTCCCGTCAAGTTTTCGATATATCGGATTGTAGAATCCACAACCAAGCATTCTGCATAAAATGATAAATGCGAGCCATGCCGTGAGAAAATTGGATAATCCGAAATCAATTGATACGCTTTAAAAAACGCTGTGAAATCAATATAATGAAGCGATTTCTCGCTACATGCCGCAGCAAACAATTCGTAATTTGTTGTTTTTCGCTTGAACCGATTGACTGATCGCGGCAGAAATTCTGGTAACAAGGTTGGTTTACCCGGTACAAAAGCAACAATTAAATTGATGCCCATTTTTTTGAGTGAATCTTGAACCAGCTTCGTTTTTTCAGCATACGTCAACACTTGCTGAACACCAATGCAATCGTCGCCATAGTAGGCACGAATTGAACCTTCCGAAAACAGATAATCGTCTTGTCCATACAAATACTCTTCTAGATTGATTTGCCTGAAAAGTCGATAATCAAGCTCGTTGCGAATGGGAAGCAAGGTTTTCATACCTGTCTGCTGATACAATTTATACTCTTGTTTTTCTTGCCAACGACGATCAAGCAATTCATCAATTGACATAGGAGGTTTATATTGGTTGGCAAGTGGTAATTTATTCCAAACAAAAAACTCCCGCAATTCATAAAACGACAACGCAGACATTGCTGAAAGCACAATGCACCAAACAACAAATGCCGACCCAAATCGTCGTTGAGTTTTGGTGCGCTCTTCCATTGAGGTATGATTCATTTCTTCCATGTCTTAAAATTTGAAATAAATGAATGGATTATAGCCACCATTGCTAATGTAAATAACGGCCAGCGCATACAAAAGCAATCCCATAAAAACATAAATGAGTTGATGGCTTGCTTTCCATACGCCATAAAAAAGATGATTCTGCCACAATTCCATGACTCTCAATAATGTGCAAAACGAAAAGAATACCGCAAAAACGAGCATCGGGAAAAAATTGGCTTTAAAGAAAAATACCTGCGAAAACGAAAAATCAAAAGCCGCCATTTTTTGCAAGAAGAACACACAGCGATCTAGGTTTTCATTTCTGAAAATGACCCAGCCCACAACCACAACAAAAAACGTATAAACGATATTCAAGGCTTGTATTTTCGACTGAAATCCCCGCCCACAAAGCCATCGCTCCACCATCAAAAACAACCCATGATAAGCCCCCCAAATCACAAAATTCCACGAAGCTCCATGCCACAAACCTGAAATTAAAAATACAAGCAGGAGGTTGATGTAAAGCCGCTTTGTATTCACCTGATTGCCACCCAAAGGAATGTAAATGTAATTTTTCATCCACGCCCCCAACGTGATGTGCCAACGCCGCCAAAACTCCGTAATGCTCTGCGCAATGTAAGGTGAATTGAAATTCTCCGGCAACCGAATCCCCATCATACGCGCAAGCCCCAAAGCCATATCGCTATACCCCGAAAAATCGAAGTAAATCTGAAACGTGTATGCCACCGCACCAACCCAAGCAATACTTGTATTCACCACATCAGCTGGCAACGCATAAATTGCATCTGCTTGCGCACCCATTACATTCGCAAGCAATACTTTCTTTCCTAAACCAATACAAAAACGAACAAATCCCACTATACGTTCGGCATACGCATCGGTTTGATGATGGTGCTGCAATTGCTCTGCAAAATCGCCATAGCGTACAATCGGTCCCGCAATTAGTTTTGGGAA
Source organism: Bacteroidota bacterium (assembly GCA_013298545.1). Taxonomy (GTDB): domain Bacteria; phylum Bacteroidota; class Bacteroidia; order Palsa-965; family Palsa-965. The sequence continues at coordinate 51,313 of JAAFIA010000019.1, forward strand.
AAAGATGATGTACATCTGGTAATCCCAGAAGTTTTTCAGCGGTGGATGCGCACGCCGATAAACATCAACCGCATACGTGATGCTCTCGAAAATAAAAAACGAAATGCCCGCAGGCAAAACAATCCGATCCATGTGCCAACCACCACAACCAAACCACGAAGCAATCAAATTTCCGTTATCTACAAAAAAGTTGAAATACTTGAAGTAAAAAAGCAAACCCACATTGATGGCCAACGAAACCACGAGCAATGCTTTACGTTTGTTTGCAACCGTTTGCTTATCAAGTTGCGCTACAACAAAAAAATCAAGCAGCGTCGTGGCAAGCAATATCAACGTAAAACGTGGTTCGCCCCAAGCGTAAAAAAATAAACTAAAAAAAAGGATAACGATTTGCCGCAGTGTTTTGATGCGCGGCAAAAACGAAAACACCAAAAGAAATGCAGGTAAAAAAACGCAAAGGAAAAGTATGCTGCTAAAAACCATCGCTTCAGATTAATCTAGTTCCGCCATAGCAATTAAAAATTTCTCCAACTTCTTCTTCATCGCTGTAGCAGAACACGCATAATTATTGGCCAGCAACGAGAAACACAGCATTTTACCACTGCGCGTTTGCACATACCCCGCATAGCCGCGCGCACGATTGATGTAACCGCTTTTTGCAAAAACATTTCCTTCGGCCACCGTTCCTTTTCCTAAACTTGCAAGCGATCCCGATTTCCCCGCAACAGGCAACGATTTCTTAAACACATTGAAATACGTTTCTTTCGAAATGACTTGCAGAGCTTGCGCTTGTATATGCGTGGTTACATAATTCGTGCGCGACAAACCACTTCCATCGGCAAACAAACATTCCCAATCAACAGCCAAACCTTTTTTTATCCAGTACGCCTTTACAGCTTGTGCATAAGGCTCTTGTTCGGAGATGTTTTTTTCTACGCGTAGCGTACGAAGCAATTGTTCTGCATACACATTATCGCTTTTCAAATTCGTCCAATACACAATCTCCGAAAGTGGAACGGAAACATGCGTATGCCATTTGCGGATTTTTCCAGCTATTGGTTTCTCTTTTTTCCGCAATTCCATGCGATCGGTAGAACAATCCGAAGATTCTATTTTTTGTGCACGCATCGCAGCCATAAAATCCGACGCACATTGCAAAGCCGGATCAGGCAAGGCAGCCTCTACTTCGTAATTTTTTTTATTCGGCGGAATAGAACCTGTGATGCGTTGTTCGCCAAAATAGGGCGTACCGTAAATAAATGCTTCGTCTTTTGAACCGTCTGCTTCCAATCGAATATCGAGCACCAAATTTTTCACCGTCAAATCCGTATGATCGAGTGTTGCATTTTTTGCATCTGAATTGAAATACAACGTATAACTGTTGTCGTGATACGCCAACGCTGAAGTCTGCGCACCGTAATACTGGCCCATATCGCCCCAAGTCCAACCATCGGGCCAAGCATTGGTTCCAAACAACGAAGCATCGCCAATAATTTTTCCATCTATTTTGCGTAAGCCTTTGCGGTATAAAATTGCCGCCCATTTTTGCATCGTGGTAGAATCGTTTTCTTTTCGGAAATAGCGCGAATCAAGCGTTGGATCGCCGCTGCCACGGATGTATAAATTGCCATGCAAAATTCCGGTGATTGAATCAAACACACCATCCGATTCTAAAACCGTTTCGTAGCAATATGTCGAACCCAATTCGCCTAAAGCAGCAGCCGTTGTAAAAATTTTCATGGTGCTGGCCGGAAGCAAAAATTGTTGCTCGTTATAGGCAGCAATTGTTTTTCCGCTATCTGCATCAATCAGCGAAAAACCCCAAGCCCCATGTTTTAAATCGGGATCGCGTTGGAGTGCGTCGATTTCGCGTTGGATGCGCGTTGGCACAGAAGCCGCACTGAAACCCAACAAGGCCAGCAAGGCAAAACAATAGAGTAAATGTTTATTTGAATTTCTCATAAATCACGTCGATGCGTTGGGCTAGTTCGCGATCTAAATCCGTTACTACATTTCCGGCATCGTGTGTAGATAAAGTGATGGTTACTTTATTCCAGACATTTTGCCAATCGGGATGGTGATTGATTTTTTCTGCTTCAAACGCCACACGCGTCATGAATGCAAACGCATCGCGAAAATCGCGAAACATAAACGTGCGCGTCAGTGCCTGAGGAGATTCGTTCCAATTCATGAAACGAATGTAGGCAATTCGACTTTACTGTGGATCGCGCGGAGAAGTTGCACGGGTATTTCGGCCATAAAATTGGCCCAAATTCAAGGTGAGCGAAAACGTATTCGTTCCGCCAGCAAGGTGATAAAGCGAACGGGCGTAACTGAAATTAAACATTGAAATGCGGAAACCCAACCCAAACGAAAAGCCCGAAGCGCCTTTTCGTGTATCGATTGCCAGTTCTTTGCGGCGCATGTAATTGTACCCCATACGCAACGAAAGCGCTTTTCCCAAAAGAAATTCGCCACCAATCACAACGTGGCGCATCGCTTTATCGCCAAACGAACGAAATTTGCTCACTTTGATCGAATCGCCCGTAAGCGGATCGACTAACTGTGGCGGGTTGTTGGGATCGATGTACGTTAAATCCCATTTTTGTAAATGCTGCAACGTAACGCACAAGCGAAACGGCATGTGTTTCGGTTTTTTCGAAAATCCGGCTTCTATTTCAAACGGCAATTTCTCTTCAGTTCCTGAGGTGTAAGAACTCGTCATCATACCAATGTTGCGCAAAATAACCGATGCCGAAAAATTGCGCGATGGTTTGTTGTAATTCGCCGCCAAATCGAGTGCGAGGCCGTTGGCTTTCCAGAGGTATAAATTGGAATTGATGTATTTGATCGTTCCGCCAATAGTAAACAAACTATCAATCGGACGGGCGTACGCGAGGTTGATGCCGTATTCGCCAGCCGAAAATTCACCGATGATGGCGCCTGTATTGTCGGTTTCAATGAAATCGCCAAAATCGACACGCGTAAACGTTAATCCAAATGTTCCGATGCCTTTCATGGAATGCGTGTAAGTCGCAAAACCATATTTCACATCGGTAAAATAATCGGCGAAACTCAATCCGAGCTGATCGCTCAAGCCTTCATTCAACAAAGCCGGATTCCACGTAGCCAAGTGTACATCGTTATCGTTGATGCCAATGGCCTTACCGCCCAACGCAGCAGCCCGCGCCGACATGGGCAGATCGAGGGTTGCAAAAACGTTTTGTCCGCCCGTTTGTGCCGAAACCGTTGTTGCTGTGAGGAAGGATAGTAAAAATAGAAAGCGGAAATGACGCATACGACAAAAATAACGAATGTTAGCGGTGCAAAAACGTTTTGCCACAGGATTTATTGCCCGTTAAAACCATGTTTTTAACGCATATTTTTTTCCCAGAATTGCTGCCGCATCAACTTGCATCCAATTTTGTAAGACGGTAGCATAGACCTCGCGGAAGTCGATGGTGTGTTTCAGATCGCCATCTTCGAGCGCAGCCAAATCGGGCGCGGCGTTGAGCATGCCTTTTTGCTTCAAGCCTTTGCCCATTAAAAATAAGGTATTGGCCGCGCCATGATCGGTTCCTTGGCTTGCATTGGGAGCAACCCGCCGACCAAATTCCGAAAAAGTCATGACGAGTACATCATCGGCCATGCCCGCTTTTTGCAAATCGTTCATCAAAGCGGCAACCGCATCGGAATATATTTTGAGCAAACGAGCGTGTTGTGGAATTTGGTTGACGTGCGTATCAAATCCGCCGAGCGAGGTGTAATAAATGCGTGTAGGCAATCCCGAGCGAATAAACGTAGCTACATTTTTCAATTGCTTGCCAAATGCGGTATCGGGATATTCGGCGGTATTGGTGATGGTTTTATTTTTCTCGAAGAGAAATCCGGCGCTGCTTTGTGTATCGGCAAGTGTTTTGTATAAGTAACCGCGGTTATCAGTTGTTACTTGACCATTTTTCACCAGTTCGTTGAAAAATGGTTCGTTTGTTAATTCATAAAACCGTTTCACATCTTGCACGGCCAAGCCTTTGCGCTGCGCGCCTTTGAGGGCCAAGGAAATGGCGCTATCGGTTTCAATGGCTTGGTAAGGCAATTCGCAGCCCGCACACGCCGAATCGAGGAAACGTCCGAGCCAACCTGTTTGCAAGTATTCATGCGCGTCGCTAGCGGTATGCCAAATGTCCATGGAGCGGAAATGCGAACGGTCGGGATTGGGATAACCCACCGTATTCAGAATGCCGAAAAATCCTTGATCGTACAAGGGTTTTAGGCTTTGCATGGCGCTGTTCATAGCCATGCTCTCATCGAGGCGAATGAGTTGATCTTTGGGCAAAGCAAGTTTGCCACGTAAATCGTTGTACAAACTATTTTTTGCTGGAACAATGGTATTGAGTCCGTCGTTGCCGCCTGAAAGTTGAACGATGATGAGTTTGCGTCCATCTTTAGCAACAGGCATAGTGCCAAGCGCGTTGAGAAATTCGGGAATCAGCAATGTTCCCGAAGCTAAAGCGGTTTGTTGGAGAAAGCGGCGGCGGTTCATAGACATAGTGCGTTAACGAAGATACGGATTTTGGGGTGGTGAATTAATCGTCTTTTTAGCAATGATCAAACCAAATTAACAGAGGAGTTCTTTTAAATGCTTTTCTAAATAAATGTGAGCAAGAATTGGTGGATTACTGTTGTAACGGAAAAAAGTATAATAAACGTTATCATTTTCGAGCAGACATACGAATACCAATGTCCCTTTATTCATAAAGACAGAACGTTTTACGATAAAAATTAAGAAATCTGGAGATTCATGAAAAGTAGAATATCCTTTGCTTTCTGCATAACTCATAAGAAGATCTTTATTACGGTTTGGATTGCTCGCAGTTCGGATTTGTTTCAACCGCTTTTCTGTTAGTTTGCGATAAGCTATATAAAAAGAAAATAGACTTGCCATCGAAAGTATAAGCAAGAGTGGCAACTGATTTTGGCTAAGCATCACAGTACTACTTCGTAATAAGAAAAAAGAAACCAAAAAAGGCGTCAAAATGGCGTATGCCACAGATGCGAAAAACTCCAAACGGGTAAACGTTTTCTGAGGATAAATAAATTCTCCTTTAGCAATACTTTTTGCTTTATCGGCTTGTGTTAATTCTTGCATCGGCTTGACGTTTATATGCGATTTGATTTATGATTTTTTTGAAAAGACAACTAAAATTTACAACAGCAGTAACTTTAAATCTTTTGCAAGGTAAATGTGCGAAGTAATTGTTGGAATATTTGCACGTCCATTATCACGAAACATTGTAAACCAGACATTGTGTTTTTCGAGAATGCACACAACAACTTTAAGTCGATTGCTATCAAATTGAGATTCTTCAGTGAAAATCAATAAATCATCTGATCGATAAAAAACAGCATACCCTTTTTCTGCAGCATATAGCAAGAGGCGTTCTTTATTTTTTTGTGCGCTAAATGTTGAGCGTATATAGTTTAGGTTTTTCTCGACAAACGAGCGATATAAAAGATAGAATGAAAATACTATGATTACAGGGGTAATGTAATAGGCAAAAAATCGGTCGTTGGAATTTTCCATACTGCTCTCTTTTGTAATGACCATTATTAAAATATAAGGAATTGCAATAAAGATGATCAGGTTTGAGCAGAAATTTAAATAATCAAAAAACGATTTGGGGTAAATTAGTTTTTTCTTACGAATACTACTTATAACGTCTATGTTGTAAAGTCTGTCGATCATGCGTTATTCATCATAGATGAATGAGGTTATTTTAATTTGCCTTTAAAATTAAAGTAAATTAACGGATGCGGCGTTTTCTTTTAGAAAGAAATCTTATCATTGCTTTATGGCAAATCCGAAATCGTTCCGTCCTGTTTCAGCTATGTGTATTGCTATTTTTACGCTCCTCCTATTTTGGAACGGTAAAAAATTGAGCGATCCTGCTGCTGTTGATCGTGTTTTTACCATTGCCGAACTACAAGCTGATTTTCAGACCTTACGGAAAAATCTAGAAGCACAACCGGGCTTGTACTTCTACACCAATAAAACTGATTTTGATCGGTTGTTTGATAGTTTGTACCGCGCCATCGATAAGCCGATGAATGCTTATCGGTTTTATGATTTGATTACGAATTTATATCCGGCGATCCGAAATGGGCATACGTTATTTTTGCCACCACCCGCATTGATGGCCGCACATTCGGAAACGAGTTTATTTTTTCCGTTTGATGTTTTTTTTGTGAATCAGCGCATGTACGTCTTGCGCAATTGTTCCGACGATTTGAGTATTCAGGTTGGCGACGAAATTTTATCCATCAATGGTTTGTCGGTTGATACGATTTATCAAAATTTGATGCGTCATCAGTTGCGCGATGGACAAAACAGCACTTATCCCAATTGGATTTTGAATCAATGGTTTCGGGAATATTTCAGTTACCATTACCAACTTCGAGATGCTTTTCTCTTGACCTACGCACACAAAACAGCAACCGTCGTAACAACTGTTTCGCCTTTGCCCAAAGCTAAAATTCGTGCTAACCGACAGGAGCGTTACTCAGCCGTACACGAGCCGTCGGCGCTTTCGTTTTCGCTTGATACAGCTTTACATGCAGCGCGCCTAAGCATTCGTTCATTCGATCAAAAAGTATTGGGGGAACAATCGTTTAAGCAATTTGTGGGCAATGCTTTTGCACAGATGGAAGCAGCCAAAACACAGTATTTGGTTTTAGATTTGCGCGATAATCAAGGTGGAAATACGGCGTATGGGAAATTCCTGTTAGCGTATTTACTCGATGAGCCTTTTCGTTTGGTAGAGAAAGGTCCGGCATCGGGAAAAACACAGCCGCAGAAAAAAACATTTAAAGGCTCGGTTTATGTGTTGGTCAATGGGGGGAGTTTTTCGGTTACGGCTATGGTGGTGTCTTGCCTGAGCAGCAAAAACCGTTCGGTCATTATTGGCGAAGAAACGGGTGGCAGCGGCGAGAAAATTGTCGGAAGCGCATCGGGAACAACGTTACCGTTTACAAAGATCTATTGCGAAATTCCGAAACGGATTTGGTACATACGTTCGTATGATTCTAATGGACATGGTATTTTGCCGGATATTGCGGTTCAACCTGAGCCAAGCGATTACCTCAACGCGGGTGATGCGTGCATGGAAATGGCGGAGCGATTGATTTTGCAGCAGTGATGGAAGGAATTTGTTATTTGTAATGCAATAGAAACGTTTTTTTGAAGTAATGCGAAGAAGCACTTGACAAAGGCTTTTCTGTTTTGTATCTTTCAGAAAAAAAAAATAACATGCTAACCCGCCCGAATAAGTCAGAACAAGAAATTCCACCGCCACAGTTTGCAGATGATGCTCATGAGCAAATGCATGCAATGGAAGATGATGATAAAGATGTACATCCAAGTGTTCTGAACTTTTCTAGCTTGAATCGTCTGGAACATGTTGACGACACAAAAGAAACCAAAAATGTAAAAACGTCTGCTCCTGAAGCTAAAATCGAAAATGCTCCCGATTCGATTGTAAATGATGATGGTTCGTTAACCATCAGTGCAGCATTTGTATTGAGTATGCTTAGTGGCGTTCCTTTAGAAACAATTCTTGCCTGCAAAATTGGCATCAAAGAACGTGGATTAACCTTTCCTTGGTACAACGCAAACAAAGGCGGTGGCGCAATTACCGTAGGAAAGACCATTTTTATGACGGAAAACTTTTTTGATCGGACGGGGTATTATCATTATATGAAGAAAGATAAAGAAACAGGCTTAAAAAAAGTAGAAAACACTTCTTATGGTAATGATCCTATCCAATGGCTTTATTTATTGGCACACGAAGTGCGGCATTTAACGCAAGCAGAAGCATTTGGTACAGATGCTGTCGGTATAGCGAAATATCTTCTCAAGTTTACAGAATTGTATGTTACTCGTTTTGGGCATAATGCTGCGCCTCTGGAGAAAACTGCCGATGAAGGACAAGCCGTTTTCCAAGCCGTTTTTGTATCTGGCGATTTTCTGAACGACGATGCTGCGTTCTTAGAATCCGTTTTTAAAAATCCAAAAATGAATGATACTGATCGTTTAAAGCAATTAGAACTACTTTTTGAGAATCCAGATTTTATTAAAAAAATTGATGAAGCAAGAGCTAATTTTGCTATAAAAGAGTCCAAAGCACTTAAAGAAGAAGCAGCAATTTTAGATGAAGCAAAACAAGAGCGAGATCAACGAAAAACTAAAGTATTCATAAATAAAGAAACAAAGCAATGATCAAGAGCCATCTGAAACAGGTTAAGCAAGTAATTCTACTTTCATGCGTCAGTTTGCTAATACTTGGTATGCAATCGAAATGGCATGGTTATCATTTGCACAAAAATGGCACGTTAAAATCGCATACAAATATCACCGGATTTTCATTAGTCTTAATACACCCTGCACATCAACAGTATTTCGGCACATCTGATCCAGAAAAAATCCGGTTGTTATTAAATGACACCTTATATGATGTGCAAGCCAATCGGCCTGATACACTCATCCCCAAAAATAGAAAATTTAACCTTCTTCAAAATTCTAGTTATTATTCGACAACCTCCGATAAAGATAAAACGGCCAATCAAATAATTTGGAATGCGAATGTGCTAAAACCAGATCGCTATTACCTCATAAGACTTCCAGAAACCAGACGTTATAATAAAAGACCAATCATTTATTTTAATTTAAATACAAAAGGTGGTATCAATACCATTATTCGAACTTGGTCTTATCTAAAACTTTCTTCTTGAAAATTCATTTTAAACAATATGCATTAACACATGCCTTTCGAATACGACCCCGCCATCAATCAATTTGCGCTTTGGAAAGAATTGGAATCTGTTTATCGGTTAATTGACATCCGACAGCACGAATTAACCAAGGGCATTTCAGTAGCACATGAACCTGTTTTGTTTGCAGATGAGCCTTCGCTCTATCACGACTACATTCGTCCGTATCAATTAACGCAAGCGCAACGCCTGACGCTGAATTTAGCTTTGGCAGCCTTGCTCACGCCCAATCGTTTTCGAGAAGCAATTGGTCAAGCAGGAAATGCGTTGATCAAACAAACGTGTGTGCTTGTTTCTGGTTCAGGAAATTATTTTCCAACACTTTCAACCGTTGCCATTTTGCTCAAACGCAATGATGTAAAAGACATTCAAGACTTGGTCGCCATTCTCGATTTTCAAGAAGGCAAGAACAAACCTTTATTTTGGGCGCAAGAGACGAACACTACCGATTCCATTTTTTCGAGAACCTTGCACGTTTCCCAAAACCTCACCGATCTGCTCCTCTACGGCGCTCCCCGCCCCCCCGCTTTCTCCCCCACATTTCCCGCGCGCCCCTGCACCACCGCCCTCCACTGGGACGATCTCGTGCTGCCGCAAAATACCAGAAACCAACTCCTCGATACCTTGCGCTGGCTGAC